>NZ_JADBUE010000277.1:0-6171 GCF_020245805.1 Microcystis sp. M179S2
AATTGAGTGACTTCATCTTGTTTCAATCCCTAGTAGGGTTTAAGATTAATTGGAACACGGGATAACTCTTTAGTTCCCCCTTTTGACTCTGTTTCAATCCCTAGTAGGGTTTAAGATTAATTAGAACCGCGGTTCTCCTGGACTACCGGGAGAGGGAAGTGGTTTCAATCCCTAGTAGGGTTTAAGATTAATTGGAACGATAACTGATAACTGATAACTAATTGATTAATCGCAGTTTCAATCCCTAGTAGGGTTTAAGATTAATTGGAACATTCACAGAATTACGTTGTTGTCCGTACAAAAACGTTTCAATCCCTAGTAGGGTTTAAGATTAATTGGAACTTTCTTGTTCTTTAATAGATTTCCATTCTTGAGGCGTTTCAATCCCTAGTAGGGTTTAAGATTAATTGGAACACATAACTCATTCATTTTGTTATTTTCCCACCAAGTTTCAATCCCTAGTAGGGTTTAAGATTAATTGGAACTTAAATCAATACTATTATCAGGAATTTGTCGTAAGTTTCAATCCCTAGTAGGGTTTAAGATTAATTGGAACCCGGATTTAATCGAGCTATCGCTCCTGATAGTTGGCAGTTTCAATCCCTAGTAGGGTTTAAGATTAATTGGAACTTTACAAATTTATTCACTTGGAGAATTACAAATTAGTTTCAATCCCTAGTAGGGTTTAAGATTAATTGGAACAATCCTGCGTTTTTATTTTGTCCATCCAAAATTTGTTTCAATCCCTAGTAGGGTTTAAGATTAATTGGAACATTAGAGCTTGAGTTAGAAGTGACAAAAGCCAAGTTTCAATCCCTAGTAGGGTTTAAGATTAATTGGAACGAGAGGCTCCCAGGGCACAAAAAAAACCTGAATAAGAGTTTCAATCCCTAGTAGGGTTTAAGATTAATTGGAACGAGATAGTGTCACAGTCAACAAACCACAATATAGGTTTCAATCCCTAGTAGGGTTTAAGATTAATTGGAACCATTTTGCCCAGGATCTCCTTTTGGGCCTCTAAAGTTTCAATCCCTAGTAGGGTTTAAGATTAATTGGAACGGAATCGGTTAAAAATGTCCATTTACTTTTTAATGGTTTCAATCCCTAGTAGGGTTTAAGATTAATTGGAACCGGAACATCTGCTCGTCCGTCGGCTGCGGCTGACTTGTTTCAATCCCTAGTAGGGTTTAAGATTAATTGGAACTTCGCCTAACTTTTACATCGACATCAAAAGTATTAGTTTCAATCCCTAGTAGGGTTTAAGATTAATTGGAACTAATTGCGGAGATGCAAGCGGGGCTGCGAAGCCGGTTTCAATCCCTAGTAGGGTTTAAGATTAATTGGAACACCCAACGAATTGCCGCAATCGCCCAACAGCGACGTTTCAATCCCTAGTAGGGTTTAAGATTAATTGGAACAGGAAGCACGCACACTTTTTGACACCGTATTATTTGTTTCAATCCCTAGTAGGGTTTAAGATTAATTGGAACCTGAATTGTTTCTCAGTTCGAGGAGGCAATTGGATGTTTCAATCCCTAGTAGGGTTTAAGATTAATTGGAACGTTTTGTATTTCGCTCGAAGGAAGTGGATCGCCGTGTTTCAATCCCTAGTAGGGTTTAAGATTAATTGGAACGGCTATTTACAGCCATTTTCAAAGAAAGATCGGGTGTTTCAATCCCTAGTAGGGTTTAAGATTAATTGGAACTTTCGATCTCCTCCCGGCACTCCTCCCGGGCCGAGTTTCAATCCCTAGTAGGGTTTAAGATTAATTGGAACCATCGTCGCGCCTGACAGTGTTCTTTTTCGTAAAGTTTCAATCCCTAGTAGGGTTTAAGATTAATTGGAACGTTTTCTTTCGGTACTTTTGATCGGGAAATAAGCCGTTTCAATCCCTAGTAGGGTTTAAGATTAATTGGAACGGCTCTGACAGAAAAAGGTATAGTGCGAATGGCTGTTTCAATCCCTAGTAGGGTTTAAGATTAATTGGAACCATTTTTTTCCAGCCAACGCTCTAACTCTTTTCCAGTTTCAATCCCTAGTAGGGTTTAAGATTAATTGGAACCTTTCCCAGTATCTCCTTTAATCCCTTGAGGACCGCGAGTTTCAATCCCTAGTAGGGTTTAAGATTAATTGGAACTTTCTACTCTTTACAAAGAAGCTTGTGAAAACAAGTTTCAATCCCTAGTAGGGTTTAAGATTAATTGGAACCCTAGTGCGGTAATCGAGGATTTATATGATGCGCGGTTTCAATCCCTAGTAGGGTTTAAGATTAATTGGAACAGACCAAGGATCAACAAGAGTATTGTTGCCACCCCGGTTTCAATCCCTAGTAGGGTTTAAGATTAATTGGAACTAAAGATATAAACTTCAATCCGTAACGGATAACATGTTTCAATCCCTAGTAGGGTTTAAGATTAATTGGAACGAGTTAAAGCGAGCCTTTTCTCCCACTTTGAAAGTTTCAATCCCTAGTAGGGTTTAAGATTAATTGGAACGCTTTTCGATTTTTTCTTCTAGCTTGATAATCTGGTTTCAATCCCTAGTAGGGTTTAAGATTAATTGGAACCACTTTGTCTCGTCAGGAAAGCTTTGATAGCATTAGTTTCAATCCCTAGTAGGGTTTAAGATTAATTGGAACAGGGAAGGACTTCGCGAGGTTTCCCATCGGGCCACCGAGTTTCAATCCCTAGTAGGGTTTAAGATTAATTGGAACACGATATGCTGCATCCATGCAGTAAAAATCCTTGTTTCAATCCCTAGTAGGGTTTAAGATTAATTGGAACGATCATTAATGGCTTTCTCTACAAGGCCAAACAGGTTTCAATCCCTAGTAGGGTTTAAGATTAATTGGAACTTGATGAGAATCACAAAAAGTATGTGATTCACTGCCCGGTTTCAATCCCTAGTAGGGTTTAAGATTAATTGGAACTCAGTCGTCCGAACTACCAAATCACGCATAATAGGTTTCAATCCCTAGTAGGGTTTAAGATTAATTGGAACGCCCAGTGGTAAAAGCTATACGCTATGGGATTTTCAAGGTTCGTATGCGCCGCACCCGCAATAAACCAATTATACAGCAAGTGACCCACTGCTTCAAGACCCCGCAAAACCTTACGGGATAAGGTGCGCCCCGCGTTGGAAAGGAAAATCATCTCGAATCTATATTCCATAAGCTTTTCAGCCACCAGATAATAGTTAAGGATTTTTACAGCTACCCGGAAGCGCAACCGAGCTAAACAAAAAAAATTGTATTATCCCGGGGTAACTCACCACCGATGCGTTCCACTTTACCCCGACAACAGGCGCAGAGAAAATAAAAGCGGATGCTATCGGTATCGGGTTTGATCAACTTACTCAAGCGCCCGCGCAGCTTAGCGTACTGGGTATCGGTTAGATCGCACTCAAAAACACTATACTGCACCCGTTGGCCGTAGGACTTTAACGTATTGTGAATTTTGGTTCGTCGCTTATCGTCGGAAATATCGTAACTGACAACAAAATACATGATCGCCTCTATCTACTTTAAAATCAAAGGTGGATACTTATCCGTCTCGTCCATGAGATATTTCGCCATTAGTCGGGCCTGAATCTCGAAAGCTTCTTGATAAGTACACTGTTTACCCATTACTGGATGTTTAAACTTCGATTGTTTCTTCTGTTCGTACAAGCGCAGGAAAATCTGTAATCCCTCTCTCGTCAAGGAAACCGCACCGCTTAAGGGTTCGGTGGTGAAATGTTCGGGGGTAAGATAAGGATGATTGACCCCATTGAGAACCACGGCATCAACGACGATCGCTCTAAATTCTTCCATCAGATCTAGTGCCAGCGAGGGGCGACCGTAGCGTTGATAGTGAAGATAACCGAGATAGGGGTCAAAACCGACCAAATTGATCGCACTCTGCACGTCATGGCGCAATAACGCATAACCCAGACTCAAAAGAGAATTGACCGGATCTCGCGGGGGGCGACGGTTACGCGAGGTAAAGGTAAAAGTATCGCCGAGAATTAGGGAATCAAAACAACTGAAATAGGCTGCGCTTCCCGCTCCCTCTAACCCCCGGAGAGAATCGATCGCCGAGGTTGTTGCGATCGAGCCGATCGCTGCTTCCAGACAAGCGATCGCAGTTTGTAAATCCAACTCCTTTCGATCGCGTTGACGACGGAGCAGAATGTTGCGGTAATTCTTCAGCTTGCCGCGGACGAATCCCCGCACTAAATGAATGGCTTTCGGAGAATCGCCGGCGGCCTGCCATTGCGCTCGACGAACGAAAATATTTTTGGTCATCTCCGGTTCCAATCTACCGAGATAGCGTCCGGTGGATGTGACGAAACTGAGCGGAATATGACGTTCCAACAATTCGATCACCAATGCGGGAGAAACTGAACCCCGTCCGAAAATCACCACTCCTTCCACGTTCAATAGAGGTACATCGAGGATCGTTTCCTTGGATGCTTTAACCGTTAAACGCTCGTCATTTTTGCCGAGAAATGCGTCTTCTCTCGTCACATATACCGTTCCCATATTTTTTAGTCTTCCTCTCGATATCGTTGGACTTTTTCGGTTAATCGGGGCAAACAGCGATCGAACAAACTGCATCCCTTGCAGCGGGGTGAATAGACCGCCGGGGGCATTTTTCCCGTCTGGATCAGGGTTTCAACTGCTCGGATCGTAGCGATCGCCCGTTGCCGTAGAGCAAGATTGATCGCCACCGGTTGACGCTGGTGAGAACTGGCATAGTAGATATAGCCGGTATCTAGCCTTTTTCCAGTCATTTCTTCCAAACAGATGGCTTGAGCGCACACCTGCAACTCGTCGTTATCCCATTCGCCTTTACTGCCCCGTTTGTATTCCACGGGGATAAATTCGCCGTCGTGGGACTCGATCAGATCGGCTTTACCGATGAGACGGTAATTATCTGATTTAAGCCAGATCGCCCGAATTTGCCATATTTCCTCGCGGTTTGCCGCCCCGACGGTGTGAACTCGCTCGTGTAAATTTGTTCCCTCGATCGTGTAGCTATTATCGAGAAATTCCCCGGCGACGAACATCCGCCAACAACGGTGGGGACAGTAGGCGTAATGGTTGAGAGCGGCGATCGGTATGTAGTCAGATTCATCCATGGCTATCTTTTCTCCTTAGCAATTCTGCGAGTCATCCCCATTCCCATGGTGGTTTTCCGTCCCACTCCCGCATAGAGGGCAAAATCCGCCAGTACATTAATCGCTTTAATCTTTGCGGGTTCCACCTCTCCCAAAAGACGATAGTGAATCTCGCCCACACAACCGATCGAATGGTTTTTATAGGCCTCATCGGCTAATTTCGTTTGAATATCGAAGAAACTGGGGAAAATCGACTCTAGGACGATGGAATCGAAGGGGATAGCGCTATAGCGATTCCAACGATTGAGAAGGCTATTAAACACCAGTTCCCGCGTCGGTAAGGCACTATCGAATTTTCCCTGCCGGAAGGTGACGGGGGTAGCGAAAAGGAAATCAAATTCCCGATTCGTTTCCGAGGCGTTTTCATACAGGTATTGATAAGTACAAGAGTTCGCCCAGGGTTGAACCGATTGTGGGGTGGCGAGGACGCTAGTGATAACCAGATCGGCGGAACCGAGATGCCAGGGGTGTTTTGGATTGAGATTCAACCAGAGCGAGGTTAATTTACCGAATAATCGGTCATCGAGCAGAGAAATCCGCCACCAGCAGGGAGTTTCGGGGGCGATTGGCCGTTCGTATCGCCACTGCGGGGAATTTATCGTTTTTCCCCCGGATTGCATCTGTAGTGGCGATAAGGTAAAAGCTTTATCTGCCTCGGCTGCGTGTAGAATTTTCCCTAATTCCCGATCAACACTACTGACAAGGGTAAGGAATAGCGCGTGAAGGTGTCGTCCGGTGAGAAAATTCGGATAGATCGGCGATCGGGGTGTGAGATTGAGAACGAGACTGTAGGGCATTAACTTAATCGGGCCTTGGCAAAAATTTGTCTGGGGGTTAGGGTTAAATCGGGGAGGAGAATATCGCTAATTTCGTCATCGCCTTTTTTAATCGCCGGGGGTGCGTCGGGATAGAAAATTGTGATCTGCTTGGCCCGGGGATCGACGATCCAGACGCGACTGACTCCCGCTTTTAGGTAGTCCACGGCTTTTTCGCTCAGGCTGCTGAAGGAT
>NZ_JADBUE010000278.1:0-3097 GCF_020245805.1 Microcystis sp. M179S2
AAAGCCACTCTTAATCGTGTCTTGGAACGAAATAGAGGCTTTTAAAGACTGCGTACATGGAGAATTAAAACAAGAATTACCCTCGAAAAGCCTATTTTTCCACTAAGTATTTATGCTCATGGCAAAGGTGAGATGCTCCCTGGTTGATGGTTGAGCTTGTAAAGGAACTGAATCTTTTAATCTTAAGATAGCAATATCTTGCGGATCATGGCTGTTAAATTTAACTGGATGCCAAACCTCTACGGTTGTTTCTAAAGATGTACCCGATGCAATTATAGGAAAATCACATTCAATAATGTCAGTAGGTTTCTCAGGAGATTTTACATCTAATCTAAAGATTCATTAACAACATGAGCGCAGGTAATCAAGTATTCTGATGATATTAGAAATCCTGCCCCAACAATTTCTATTTTATCATCTTTCTTGTTTCGTTGCTTATAAATTCTGACCACAGAAAATTCTAGAGATGCAACCATTATTTTTATCTAAGTCCTTATTGAGTAGATGATTGCTTATTTTTTTCCTTGTTATCCCATTTTAGGGTAATTTCATAATTAACATCGGCACTTCCAGATGCAATAATAGCCCCTAGCCCAACAGTCATTTTTATCCCGAATTTTACCTCTACCTGATCAGCAGGTTCATTGAAACTTTTGACCTTATTAATTATGGCATTTGCCACGGGTTTTATGCCATTTAATGCGTCTTCAAAAGACTGAGCGGCTTTAACAGCTATTTCATCTGTTAGACTAATAAGTTCATCTTCTGGTTTCGGTTTGGGTAAGGGTAACTTTTCATCCACCTCGATGTAAATAGTTCCCTCATCTGAGGTAAATTCCACTAAACGAGTCATAAAAATTCTCCTGTTTATTTTATTGCGGTTGCCCAGACTTAATCAATCACAACTCCATCTTTTTGCTCTCCTACCTAATTATAGCATTTCCTGTTCGCAAGAGGTACATTGTTGAGGTTGAAAGGCTTAATCAGCAAAGGTTTAACTGTGCCACCCAGGTGTGAGAAACGCTATATATCTCTTTACCAAGTATTCGGTTGAAAGTCAGCATCATTAATAATTGCCACCGTATCCCCAGATGGTTTAATCACAAATAGACCTTTTTTATATGCGTATCGATCGATTCCCTCGTTGATTTCAATTCCCGCCACTGCACCGTAAGCTTGATAGTTTTGATAATGGGGAAAAGCGATTTTAAAACGAGTCAATTTTTCGATAAATTCATCCACATCATCTTTAGATAATCGAGATTTACATTCCACCACCACGAGTCCTGTATCATCCACCGCTAGGATATCAATTTCCATGGCGATACCCTGACGTTTGACTCTGGCGCGGGGATAAACTTCCTTAATATCAATGCCTTTCTCCTGAAAAAGCCGTAAAACCGCCGGTTCTACCAATTCTTCCACAAATCGACCCCAGGGACTGGTCAGACTATCTACCGCTTTGCTGGTTCGTTCTACGGTGCGTTTCAGTTCTGCCATCGAGCGCTCGGCTTCGGCGGCCCGGCGATCGCTTTCTAATTTCGCTTCGGCAAAGATACGTTCCATTTCGGCCCGACGAAGAGCGCTTTCCCTGAAACGGCGATCAAACTCCTCGGCCGAAGCGCGGAATAGCTGGTAAATATCCTCAAGGGTTACAGGTTCACTCATGGACTGACAGGGGGTACCGATAGACGGGGGGATTTAACCCCTACCTATTTAATGCCTGATTATATCTCTTTACCAAGTGTTCGGTTGAAAGTCAGCATCATTAATAATTGCCACCGTATCCCCAAGATGGTTTAATCACAAATAGACCTTCTATCCATTAGTCAGATCTTTCTTAACATTTCAAACCTTTGTAGCACAAGGCTTTCAAGACTCGGTTAACAATTTGTAATATTCCTTGTTGACACCCTTACTGACAAAGAAAAAACTGAAATCAAGTCAGGATCAGGGTTGGAGTGCTTACTGACAAAATTGTTAAGAAAGATTCCTATCAGTAATCATACTAAATCCGTTGAGTATAGGCTACATATCAGGATAGGCAAGAGGCAAGAGGCAAGAGGCAAGAGGCAAAAGGAGGAATAGATAATCAGTCTTTAATCACTGGATTTAGAATCAGTGATCAATCAACCTTTAACCATGAGTCAGTTATGATGATGAAATTATTAAGATCTGTAGTCATTTTTGCAAGTTTACTGAATGTTACACCTGGGATGGCAAATCATCCACCCCGACAAGTTGCTCAAGCGTCTAGCGCTTATTCGATTCAAGGTTATTGTTTTTCAGTCGCTAATGATGATCTGGATTCTACGGCGAGGATTTATATTCAGGGAAATCAAGTCACGGGTCGGGTAGAAGCTACGATTCATAATGAACAAGAATCTTATTATAGTTCCTATACTCAAACCTTACAAGGAAGGAAAAATGGGAATCAGTTAAACTTAAATATCAAGACAAAAATTGAGTTAGATACTCAAACAACTCAAGAAACCTGGACGTTAACTTCAGATTCTTTGAATACGGGACGAGTCGTTTATCAAAAACAACCTTGTTTAGTGTCTCAAATTCGGTTTGCACCAGGAACTAATACCACTACAGTTAATCAATCGGTTGTTCGAGGGAGTCGAAATATTTATTTATTAAGAGCGAATCAAGGACAGAGAATGGATCTGAAAATTACAGCATTAGAAAATAATGCCGTATTCGATGTGATTGCACCGAATGGGCAAATTTTGAAAACAGAAGCTACCCAATCTAGTTTAAAATTACCGGCTACTGGAAATTATGAAATAATTGTAGGGGGAACTCGTGGCAATGCCACCTATAAATTAAATGTTAAAATTCAATAAATAGAAGGAAACATGGAACAGCCTTGTAGCCTTGTAATAACTGGACTTCCCCCATACATAAATACTAGAAAATTAACAAAACCCTTACTGCAGGTCGCTTCTAAGAAAAAATTGAAAAGAGGCCACTGGGTACATTTTTCACTTGAAAATGGCTGTACCGTTGACTGTATCTGCAGTAAGGGTTTTGTTAATTTTCTAGTATTTATGTATGGGGGAAGTCCAGTTATTACAAGGCTACAAGGCTG
>NZ_JADBUE010000279.1:0-8468 GCF_020245805.1 Microcystis sp. M179S2
AAGGGAGAGAGAAAAGGAAGAAAAGTCAAACCTCCTAAATTTAAGAAGCGTAAATCTAAACAATCAGCAAGATTTACCGATAATGGTTTTACCGTTAACCAACACTGCGTTACTTTAGCGAAAATCGGTGATCTAAGAATAGTTTGGAGTCGTCCATTACCTTCTAAACCTTCTAGCGTCACCGTGATTAAAGATGCGGCGGATCGCTATTTTCTCAGCTTTGTTGTCGAGATTCAGCCCGAAATACTTCCCAATAATGGGGAGTCAGTGGGAATTGATCTAGGGATTGCTACCTTTGCTACCCTCTCAACAGGGGAAAAGATAGACGCACCGAAACCGTTAAAGAAACGATTAAAACGACTAAGAAAAGCACAGAAAAACCTTTCTAGAAAACAGAAAGGAAGTAAACGACGGGAAAAAGCTAGGAAACGAGTAGCTAAAATCCACGCAAAGATTAAAGACACTCGTACTGATTTCTTGCATAAACTATCCACTAGAGTTGTTCGTGAAAATCAAACGATAATTTTAGAGTATTTAAACACATCGGGAATGGTTAAAAATCGCAAGTTATCCCGTGCTATATCAGACTTAGGATGGCGTTCTTTTCGAGATATGCTATCGGCAAAATCTGATAAATATGGGCGTGATTTTCGGATAATTTCCCGATGGGAGCCAACGTCTCAGAGATGTTCCTGTTGTGGGAATATCGGCGGTAAGAAAGCGTTGAATATCCGTGAGTGGGAATGTCTTTTTTGTGGGACTTTCCATGATAGGGATGTAAACGCCGCAATTAATATCAAGGTCGCCGGTGGGCAATCGGAGACTTTAAACGGACGCAGAGGAAAGTGTAAGACTTCTGTTAAAGAAGCATCGTCCCGTGAAGCGTCAACCCATCCGAAGATCGTTCAATTAAGTTTGTTCGATCTGTAGGGAATCACCGTCCGGCCCCGGCGGTGAGGATGTCAACAACCCGCGATGCTCAAGTGCGAACTGGAATTAATCACAGTGAATTTGTCCAGATTCGCCGTGCTAATTTGGGACGCTTTACTATTGACCGTTTGATCTCAATTTTGGGTCGTCTCAATCAACAGGTTGAAATTACTATTACGACCTATCCAAGAACCACTGATTCTTCACCAATGGCATCCTAACTGTAATTGAGTGTGGGTCGATGGGAACGACCGCGCCACCAAGCTAGTAGGGTACTAGCGATAAAAATACTCGAATAGGCCCCCGCTACGAAACCAATAATTAAAGCTGTTGACAGCGATCGATGTGGTATAAACTTGATATGTCCTTCGGAAGTTTAAGGAGAAATTATGGAACCTCGTGAAAGACTCCCTCAGATTGTTATATTATAGTCGTTGCCGTGATCCAGCTTATCTTTTCTCTGTTTGGTGTCATAGCAGGTTTACTTCTAATGTTTGGTGGATCGATCCTTGGTGGACTGTTGGCTGGAAATACTTCAGACGCGGCCATATTGTCATTTATCGGATTTTTACTCGCTTTACTACTTTCTTCGCTTAGCATTGTCCAATTTGCCTCCAGTATTGGTTTATTCTCAATTCAGAAGTGGGCTTGGTATGGCACGGTAGTTACTCAAGCAATCGGCTTGCTTTTAAATGTTATTTGGATCTTCACGGGTAATCTCCCGGCTATTTTTGGAGTAGCGATCGGGATTGCCATTCTTTGGGTCATGCTTCAATTTGATACTCGGCGTGTTTTTGGATTAAGGATATGACCTAGTGAAAAGCTTTGAGAATTCTAATAAGGAAGCAATTAACAGATTTTGGGATTTAGGTAGTTTCATGGTTTTGTCCTCTGAGAAAAGTTAATTAAAATGGCACATTTTTGTTGGTAGCTTAGTAGTTGATTTGACGTTAAAAAAAGTGGTTTTTCGTTACTTGGTATGGTTCGATCAGGGGGCAGAAATCGGCTAAATCCTTATCTGGCAAGAGACTTAATTGATTAGCTCGTTCTAGATTGAAAACAATTGGCAAAAATCGAAGCAATGTCTTTCTATATAAGGGTTTCACCCCTTATAACTCCCGTCCATTGCATAACACAAACCGAAGAACCAAAAAAGTAACTGTTGGTTGTGTTGGGTTTCGTTCCTCAACCCAACCTATACGCTAACCTACTATAATGTTACCGATCGACACTATATGAATTATGCACAATGATCAACCCCAGAATCTAGACGGCAGCCGTTTGGCTAATGGGATTGATGACGATAAATTGTTCGGGATAGAGAATAACATTTTCATAATTATAACCCGTTACTGAACTATCATCAGGAATCCCTAAATCAACGGCGTAACCTTCAGGATTTTCATAGCATTCAATAATACTACCTTCTGTTCCTTTGGGAATAAGACGCTCACCAAAATCAGCACTAATATCTACTAATGTTACAATTCCATCATACAGTTTTGCTTTCATGGTATTTACCCATTGTTTTGATTAATTTTCAGCCAGTTTGTTATTAATCTAGGAATTTGTTTGTTTTTGTCAATTTGCCATTTTGTGACTAATGTTCCTTGAAGGTAATTAATCCCTATTATGGGTATTGTAACCGTAAATCGAATTCCATATTCACTAGGTTCATCTAAGGTAGCTGGATTATTTTCTAAGTGTAGTCTGATTTGATTGATAATTGACTGAGCCGCTATTTGACGACCTTGAGAACTTTCTATATTATATCCAAGAATCATAAATGCTTGCCATTTTCCTTGATTGTTAGTATTGAATGGATTCATAGAGTATTCAGTGAATTTACGAGGATCGATCTCAGCTTGTTTTGCCATTGGTAATGGATTCCCCGATTGCCAATTTTGCTCCATGCTTATATCGTTTACCAAAGTGAATAGTAATGTCCATAATCAAGTTTTGTTTTGTTGTCAATACTCTGTTAATATATCTAATACTAAATCCGTTGAGTACAGGCTAGTTATGAGGAGAGGCAAAAGGCAAGAGGCAAAAGGCAAGGGGAATAAATAATCAGTTTTTAATAACCGGATTTAGTATAACCTATCAGCGATCGCATGATCATTATCAAATAGGCGATCAGATTTATTCTGTTAAATATTCTAAGAAAGATTGGCTATTTTTGTCCGCTCACTGGGCTGTAATTGTTGAATGACAGAAATGAGTTGTTCTAGGGTGATAGGTATTGTTATCATGGATTTCATGTCTCTTAGTTGAATAAAAACAGTCTGTAATCTCATTATATCAAGTATGATGAGGATCTTGGTCATGCGAAACTAGACGTTAATTTCAATAGGCAGTAATTGTTGGGTTTCGTACCTTAGCTAAAGCTACACGCCTAGACTTATTATATGCTAAAACTTACTGAATACCGCTATATTTTCATAGGCAGATTGAAACCCTTCAAGGTAATAGTCCGGGTGTCCCAGCAGGAACACACTTATTTAATTTTGTCGTTCCATCAGATTGAATGTAGTAATCTTCACCCCAATCTGATGGATATACACCAAAAGAAACTATAGCGGTATTACCACAATTAGCAACAATTTTATCCGTCCAACTTTTCATTAAAATTTTAGATTCCATAATATTAATAATTATGCTCTCTATTTTTGGGTCAGATCTAGTGGTCACACTCCAATCCACTGAACTTAATGCAATATTCAATACATCAGTTCTATTCGTTGGATTTCCCGTTCTATAACTATTAGCTGTTCCTTTATAAATACTAAACTTAACCCTTCTAACTCCCTTTGAGCGAATTTCTTCAAGGACTTTATTGACAGTAGCTTGACAGCCTAGCTTTGGTTCTGATTGTGCTTTAACCGAAGGATAGGAACCAGCAAAAAGCGTTGACAATCCTAATAAGGAAGCAATTAAGAGATTTTGGGAGTTAAGTCGTTTCATGGTTTTGTCCTCTGAGAAAACTTAATTAAATTGAAACATTTTTGTTAGTAAGCTAAGACGCATTTAAAGCACTTATTCTTAAGATTAGCCGAATCTCCCCCAATCCCTTTACTGTTGCCTCTTGCCTCTTGCCTCTTGCCTCGTCTCAACAAGCAATTTAAATGCTTAACAGCTTAGTTGAATTGACGTTAAAAAAGTAACCGTTGGTTGTGTTGGGTTTCGTTCCTTAACCCAACCTACACGCCTAGGAACTGTAGGGGCGCAAGGAACCTGCGCCCAGAATGTAACCTCTCTCAATTTATCAAGTCGGGTGAGTCAGCCTCACTTATTTGAATACCGCGATTATGATGTTTTTGAGATAGTTAAAGACTGTTCAATTACTTGAGGTTAACTATTTTGAATTAGGCGTAATAACAAACGTAATCCTTCATTAACGGCTGCTGAATCAGGAAAAATAGTAGCAACGTCGGGGTCTATTTCGACGGTTAAAGTAGTTCTTTTTCGCCCTTGACCTCTTGCTATGACTGGAAGTTTAGTAAAGTCATATTCGGGGCGTAAATCATCATCTAGATCACAGGTCTGATTCATAAGCTTTACGTTCTTGGGTGGTAGCTAAACGGGCACTAATTAAGCGTGTGGTTTCCGTGCGGTCAGTATAAGAAACAACTAGCAATCGTCCTTTGGCTGATTCTCCCATTATAATAAAACGTCGCTCCCCAAGAGAGTGTTCTGGATCGGCAAAGGTTAAAAATAAGGGATCATAGAACACGGATTTAGCTTCATCGAAAGAAACACCATGTTTGGCCAAGTTCCTTTTGGCTTTCTCCTCGTCCCAATCGAATAACATGGGTTACATTTATATGGGTTGGCTGAAAATTATAGCAGAATTTCTGGCTCTCCCGTACTTGTGGTGATAAGAAAAGGTTATCTAAGATAGGGCGTATACCATACGGCGCGACAGAAAACGAATTTGCCCTACTGTAGGGGCGCAAGGAACCTGCACCCAGAATGTAACATACACTAACATTTTACCCCATAATGTCGGGAGAGCCGATTTTCATAGGCAGACTGAAACCCTCCAAGGAAGAGGACTAGGAGCATTTTCTGGTTTAACACACTTATTTAATTTTGTCGTTCCATCAGATTGAATGTAGTAATCTTCACCCCAATCTGATTGATCATTACCAAAACCAACTATCGCTGTATTGCTACAATTAACAACAATTCTATCTGCCCAACTTTTCAATAAACTTTTAGAACCCATGATATTATCAATAATGGATTGACTTCGAGAATCAACAGTAGGTTTTTTAGTGAAATCCCAAGCACTTAAAATTATATGTAACTCGTCTGTTCTGTTAGTTGGATTACCCGTGTTATTTTCATTGGCTCTTTCCTCATAAAGCTTAAACCAAGTCCTTCTAACTCCCTTAGAACGAATTTCTTGAAGAACTTTATTGACAGTAGCTTGACAGCCTAGCTTTGGTTCTGATTGTGCTTTAACCAAAGGATAGGAACCATCAAAAAACGTTGACAATCCTAATAAGGAAGCAATTAACAGATTTTGGGAGTTAGGTAGTTTCATGGTTTTGTCCTCTGAGAAAACTTAATTAAAATGAAACATTTTTGTTGGCAGTTGGATTGACGTTTAAGTGCTTTCATTATCTCGAATTACTTTTTGAGTTGACAAGTAGATTGACACTTGCCTAAAAAGCGACCTTTTGTATCTATAACTTCAATGGGATTAGCTAAATCTTGGCCAGCTTGGCGGAAGTGGAGAATTTGCAACCCAGTTTTACGAGGCTCCACGACGAAAATATATTTATTGTTTACCCATCTGATTTGTCTTAATTTATACTTAATTAATCTAACTTCGTTGTGTGAGTCTGGTTTGCCATACGCATTTGTTTCGGCGAATCTATCCCAGCATCTGCCTATACCTAAACCTACATTTTTATCGCGCCTTCTTATATACTCAATTCCCGAAAAGAGTTCCATGTCCTTTCCTCCGCTAGCACCGTAATAAGAACTAAAAAAAAGAATGTCTGCGCTCCAATAATCATTATCATTATTAAATAAATTAGAAATGTTACCAAAATAAGTGTTAATTCTATAGCTTAAGTATTCGTCTTGTTTGATGAATTTGGTATATTCTTCTCTACTTGGTCTAACAAAAGTATCAGAATTAAAGCAAACTTCAAAAGGGATATTTTTTACTGATTGTGCTTTAACCAAAGGATAGGAACCAGCGAAAAGCGTTGACAATCCTAATAAGGAAGCAATTAACAGATTTTGGGAGTTAGGTAGTTTCATGATTTTGTCCTCTGAGAAAACTTAATTAAAATGAAATATTTTTGTTGGCAGTTGAATTGACGTTAAAAAAGTAATCGTTGGTTATGTTGGGTTTCGCACATTAAGCCAACCTACACGCCTAGACTTATTATATGCTAAAACTTACTGAATACCGCTATATTTTCATAGGCAGACTGAAACCCCCCAAGGACGAGGACTAGGAGCATTTTCTGGTTTAACACACTTATTTAATTTTGTCGTTCCATCAGATTGAATGTAGTAATCTTTTAACCAATCTGATGGATATACACCAAAAGAAACTATAGCGGTATTACCACAATTAGCAACAATTTTATCCGTCCAACTTTTCATTAAAATTTTAGAACCCATAATATTATTAATTATGCTCTCTATTTTTGGATCAGATCTAGTGATCATACTCCAATCCACTGAACTGAGTGTAATCTGCAATACATCAGTTCTATTTGTTGGATTTCCCGTTCTACCTTCATTGGCTACTCCTTTATAAATTTCATACTTAACCCATCTAACTCCCTTTGAACGAATTTCTTGAAGAATTTTATCAACAGTAGCTTGACATCCTGGCTTTGGTGAAGTACCTGACTGGCTTTCAGGAACTGTTGGCTTTGTTGTTTGGCAAGCAGGAAAACGGCCAAGATCGCAGTAAATAGCTCCTGTTGGCTTTGTTGTTGGTGTAACATTTGCTGTCACCTTAACCTCCGACTGAACATAAGCAGAAACATTAGCAAAAGAGCGATCGCCTGTCACCAACACATCAAACATACAGGATTCCAACATAGCAGAAGCAGTCACCCCCGCGCTACGACAAACCCTTTCCGCTTCTTGTTTTTGTTGCGTCGTAAAATCCGCTAAAGTCAAGACTTTTTTCGGGAAATTCAAATTCGTAAAAGTCGCTGTGGTTTCCCCGACCTCATAAGCAAATAAAGACTCTGGCTGAGGAATACGCCAACTATTGCCATACTCCTTATACAACTGATCGTAATTAGGATTAATACCGACAACCTTTCCTTGGCGAGTTTTCATATCATCGTTTGGGTTATTATTGTAGTTTCCCAACAAACCATACATCTTTGAGAGGCGAGATTTGGGGACTGTCACCTTAATCGTTAAGACCGAACTTCCTGACACTTCTACCCATTCCCCGGTGGGGGCGATGATTCTATATTCACCCCCATTTTTATCTACCCTTGCACCACTTTCAAGCACAATGGGAAGACTAGCCTCATTAACATTGCGAGCATTAACTTTGAGCTTTCCTTGATAAATTCCGATTCGTTCCCCACCCGCTTTGATAGCTACTGCTGAGGGTAAAGAAGCATTATCTCCCACCCCTTTAAAACGACCTTGTACTTCAAAATCTCCTCGTTCAGATTTCGCCAGAATAAACTCGCCTACCGCTTGAAAACTATTGCGTAAGCCATCAAAGGTGACAACATGAGGGTCTCCATAAATAACGCCTGTATTTCCGTCCGGTTTACGGGGAATATCGGGGGTGGGTTCTGGTTTCGGTTCTTCTTGGGGTGGTGGACAACCTTCTTTAATTTTATCAGCGCCAGCAAAAGTTGCTGACCATTTCCAAGGGTTTAACCAACGTTCTCCTAATCCAAAACTTTCCCAGGTTATTCCCGCTATTTTAGAAATAGGTTGAGAAATTCCACTAACTCCACTAATTTTCTTTAAATCCAAAAATACAGGACCACGAGGTGCGCTAGGACAACCTATATCTAGCAGTAATTTCGTAGTACAATTTTTGGGATTTCCCCATGTACCTGGATACAGCAACCAACTTTTATCACCTAAGTCTTCAATTTTCTCAACTCCGACACGGGGTAAATATTCCACTACTTCTCTTGATTTAGGGTCGGAAGATGAAATTAAAGATAAATTATCATGGAGGTTGTATATCTTCCCCCCTCGATGTTTTTCTTCACAACGAGGATCAATAGATGTGGGAATCGTAAATTTAGTACAGATACTTAATTCACTAATGTCCGACTTAGGATAACTCGCATGACCACCCAAACCGACAAAAACATTAGGTTGAGCAAGAATATCATTGCGGCTACCTAAGTTAGTTGAAAATAGAATATTGTTATCCTTAACTAATTCTGCTGAGAGGGGGACAAGCGAGCTAGAAGGTAGATAGGGCAAGCGATATCGCTCTTTGTCCTTTGATGTAATCCTTCAACCGATAGCGGCTAATTTGCATTAACTCTTCTATATTTTTTTGGAACATTTGA
>NZ_JADBUE010000028.1:0-9545 GCF_020245805.1 Microcystis sp. M179S2
CATTCTTTTCAAGTCATCCGTCTTTGGGAAGAAAATACGCCGCAATTTTTCCATCATCCCGGTTTATTACCCTTTGCCGTCCTCAGCAATACCGATGACCCCGAACAGGTGTTAAGTCAGGTGTCCCGTTCTCTAGAAACTATCTCCCAAAAACAGGTGCAAAGCAATCTCGCTGCCGCCACCAGTATTCTCGCTGGGTTAGTATTAAATCGAGAGACGATTAAAAAAATCCTTCGGAGTGAGATTATGAGAGAATCAGTCATCTATCAAGATATTTTAGAGGAAGGCAGAGAGGAAGGCAGAGAGGAAGGCAGAGAGGAAGGCAGAGAGGAAGGCAGAGAGGAAGGCAAAGAGGAGGGAAAAGAGGAAAAAGCTCGACAAATTGCCCTAAAAATGCTATCTGCTGGGTTTCCTATCTCAGAAATCGCCCAATTTACTGATTTATCCCCCGCAACTATCGAGGAATTACAAAGACAGCAGCACAATTAAAGCTTTTAACCGCAAAGGGTGGGGAATTAGGAAAATTTCGGCTCATCTCCCCACCCCAAGCACGATTAACGGCGTTTAGCTAGGCGACGCACCACTAAACCACTACCTAGTATGCCTAGTCAGATAATACTAGAAAGTTTGGGCGTGGACACATTACCAATATCACCCGAAATATCAGAAGCAACAAGGCGAAAGTTATCCATTGCAGCATAACCACTGCTTAGAATATCGATTTGATCCCAAAAAAGCCCCAATTTTCTCCACGGCAGCCTCTAGAATATCGGGATCGTGAACTAAGGCAAAACGCACATACCCCTCGCCACCCTTACCAAAACCGGAACCCGGGGAAACAGCGACACCAGTTTGGGCCACCAATTGCCGACAAAAATCGACGGAATTACCCGGCCAACTGGGGGGAATTTTCGCCCAAACGTACATAGTGGCGGCCGGGGTGGCAACTGGCCAACCGATGCGATTTAGGGCATTAATAAACACATCCCGGCGTTTTTGGAAGATAGCGACGGTTTCCTTGACTGAATCTTGATTACCGGTTAAAGCAGCGATCGCACCGTTGAGGATGCCCAAATACTGATTAAAATCAACCATGGCTTTAATCTGTCGCAAAGCCATAATTAACTGCGGGTTGCCAATGGCGAAACCGATGCGAAAACCGCCCATATTATAGGACTTGGAAAAGGTAAAAAACTCGATCGAATTGGTTTTATCTCGATCGGCCTGCAAAATTGACGGTGGTGGCGATGTTCCCGCAAAAAAGATGTCTAGATAGGGAAAATCGTGGATTAAAACTAAATTATGCTGACGGCAAAAATCGACCGCTTTTTGGAAAAATGCCAAAGGTGCGATCGCTGTGGTGGGATTATGGGGATAACTCAAGACCATCAGCTTCGATTGTGCCAGCACTAGGTCAGGAATGTCCTCTAAAACCGGCAGAAAGTCATTTTTTGCCAAAATTGGCATTCCGTAGATTTGGCCGCCGGCAAGGGCAACACCGCCCAAATGGGAGGGATAACCCGGATCGAGCAGCAGGGCAAAATCCCCGGGGTTGAGAAGGGCCAAAGGTAGATGGGCCGTGCCTTCCTGAGAACCAATTAGGGGTAAAACCTCCGTTTCTGGGTCGACGGGGACACCAAAGCGATCGCTATACCAGTTAGCGGCAGTTATTCGGAAGTCTCCCGTACCATTATGGAGTAAATAGCCGTGGGTGTGAGGATCGTGGAGAGATCGCTCTATAGCATCGATAACATGGGGAGCAGCACCAAGATCGGAGGAACCGAGCGAAAGATCGATAATGGTATTACCCGCTTCTCTACTGGCAGCTTTTGCCCGATCCATATCGGCAAAAACGTTGGATTGGAGTGCCTGTAAGCGGTGTGCTAGGGTTAAGTTATTCATAACCACAGATACCTAATTAGCTGACATAGGTATCGATAAAAGATTGTAATTGTTGTTTGCCGATCGCCCCTTCATGAGTGGCAATAATTTCGTTATCTTTAAAGATGCGTAAAGCGGGAACACCTTTCACATCACATTTAGCCACCGAGTTGGGGTTAGGGTCTATTTCTAGTTTAACTACTTTTAGCCGTTCGCCGTAGGTTTTCGCCACCCAATCGATCGAGGGGGATACCAGACGGCACGGACCGCACCAACTCGCCCAAAAATAGACTAAAACGGGTTTTTCGACCTCAAAAACCTCTTGGTCAAACTTCTGATCGCTAATGACAGTTACGCTACTCACAGTATTTATTTCCTCACCATCGCTACTGATCATCATAGGGGTTCTGGGTAATTTTCGGCAATTATCCACTTCTACGCTTCCTTACACATTAGGATCAAAGACATCCCGTAAACCATCACCGATAAAATTAATACTTAACACCGTGATCACGATAGCTAGAGCGGGAAAAATGACCAAGTGGGGGGCAGTTGTCAAGTAATCTTTAGCTTTAAATAACATTTGTCCCCAAGTCGGCACATCGGGGGGGAAACCCAAACCCAAAAAACTCAGGGTTGACTCGGTAATAATCGCATTACCCACCGCTAAAGTAGCCGCCACGATAATCATTCCCAAAACATTAGGCAATAAATGCACCCAGATTAAACGGAAAGGAGTGGCCCCCAAAGCAATCGCAGCCGAGATAAATTCCATCTCCCGTAACTTTAAGAAATTTCCCCGCACCAATCGCGCCACCGACATCCAATTTAAACCCCCGATTACTAAAACCACGAGGATAAAAATGCCCGTTTCCGGTCCGGCGATTTTCTTGATACTATCGCGAAATAGATAGACAATCAGTAAAAGTAGGGGCAATTGGGGCAAAGATAGGAATAAATCCGTTAATCGCATCAACAAACCATCGATCGCGCCCCCGTAAAACCCAGAAATAGCTCCGATCGCTGTCCCTAGAATCATCGCCACCATCATAGCAGCAATGCCCACCGCTAGGGAAATTCGACCCCCCACCAAAATCCTCGCCAATTGATCCTGGCCCAGATCATTAGTCCCAAAAAGATGTTTTAAACTAGGGGGAGCAGTGGTTTGACTAAAATCAATGGTATCGATGGGGACCCGATAGAAAATCGGACCGAATAGGACAGCAAGAATAATTATCATTAATGCGATCGCTCCTATTACTGCCAAGGGATCTCGGTAAAAACGTCGCCAAGTATCGATAATTGCAGAAGACAGGGGAGACATAATCAAGAAAATCACAGATGATTAAAATTTACAAGGAAATCGAACGGGGGCAAAATTGGTTACAGCGCCATCAAAAATGTTGTCCGATATTTGCCCTAGTTTTGGGGTTTACCGAGACGGGATTAATCCCCGGAATCTCCACCGCCGGTGCTACCCCGGAAGATAGAAAATATACAGCGATCGCCGATGCCGAATTTATCGTTAAAGGAGTTTCACCCCATCCCCGTTATCCCTTACCCCCCCTAACGGTGGGAGCCTCCCCCGCCTATATTACCCGCGCCGTGGTGGAAAAATTAGCCATTCCCGTCCTCGTTTTTAACGCCGGTTTACCCTTGCCCCCGGCCGTCGATTATATCGAACTGGGGGGACAACCGGCCCGTTGTCTCTCCACCGGCCGCGCCCTAGACCTGACTATAGTAAAACACCTGTTCGCCCAAGGATTAACTTGGGGAGAAAAATTAGCCCGCCAGTCTAGTTATCTAATTATCGGCGAGTGCGTGGTCGGCGGCACCACCACCGCCCTCGCCATCCTCACCGGACTGGGTTATCGAGCCAACGGCAAAGTTAACAGCAGCCATCCCCAGTGCAATCATGCTCAGAAACAGGCAATAGTTGAGCAGGGATTAGCCAGAAAAAAAATTTTTGATCCTTTTGAGGTAATCGCCGCCCTAGGCGATCCTCAGCAGATTTTCGTCGCTGGCATGGCCATCGCCGCCAGTGGGCAGGGTGGGGTACTCCTCGCCGGAGGAACCCAAATGTTAGCCGTTTCTGCCCTAATTCAAGCTCTAGTGGCTAAATATGCCTATCCGGTTAACTGGGAAAATATCATCGTCGGCACAACTCGCTGGGTAGCGGAAGATAAAACGGGGGATACGGTGGGATTAGCCCGCATGATCGGAAAATTGCCTTTATTAGCCACACAATTAGACTTTTCTGCCTCTAAATACCCGGTTTTGCAAGCTTATCAACAGGGTTTTGTCAAAGAGGGAGTGGGTGCGGGGGGATGTGCGATCGCCGCTTGTTTGTACCAGAATTGGACTAATCAAGATTTGGTCAAAGCGATCGAAAATTTAATCGGGTTTCAACTAAACTGTTGACTATCTAGGGTTTGCGGCAAAAAGTTTTTCCTGGGTGTAGGGTGTAGGGTTTTGCCGATTTTCAGGTGGTCAATTACCTAATTTTCAGGGAAAAAGTCCCTGAATTTTCCCCCTGATCACTCCCATGCCGGCCACTTTGGGATTTCAAAAAGGTCTAAAAGTCTTATCCAACAAGGTTTTTAGATTTATTCAGCCAACCCTAAATACGCGGGCAGCTTATGAGAGAAAATAGTGACAAGCAGATTTCTAGTCAATAATTAGGGCTATTTTCCCCGTCACCGAACCAGTTTCTAGCAATTGATGGGCGCTGATAGCTGCCGCTAAAGGGAAGGTTTGGGAGAGATGAATAGTTAACTTTTTCTCGTCAATTAAACGCGCCCCTTGTCTGAGAATTTCTGTTTGATATTTTTGCGCTTCTGGCAGTCCCATCAAAGCCGGGGTTAACATTAATTCTAAACTAATCCGCAAATTGCGATCGCGCGCTTCCTTCCAGCTGCCCGTAGGTTCCAAAATCGTCACCATATCGCCGTACACTCGCACCGCTCGGCAAGTTTGGCCAAAAGTTTCCCCTCCCACCGTATCAAAAGCGACATCTACTCCTTTCCCTGCGGTTTGTTGAAGTATCGCCGAGACAAAATCGGTTTGTTTGTATAAAATCGGGTAATCTGCCCCTAATTGCCGCACTAAACGCTCTTTATCGCTATTTCCCACCGTCGTATAAACTTTAGCCCCCTTCAGTTTCGCCAATTGAATCGCGACATGACCAACACCCCCGGCCCCGCCATGGATAAGTACGCTTTGTCCCGACTGGAGACGGGCGCGATCATAGAGTGCTTCCCAAGCGGTGATTAAAACTAAAGGTACAGCGGCCGCCTCGGCAAAAGAAAGAGATTTCGGCTTGTGGGCTAGATAATCCGCCTCGATCAGGGCATATTCGGCATAATTTCCCGTGCCAGCCTTGCCCAGTCCGCCGTTACAAAAATACACTTCATCCCCGGGGCGAAAATCCTGCACCGCCGCCCCAACGGCCTCGACAATTCCCGCCCCGTCACAGCCCAAAATGGCCGGCATTTGCTCGGGGTAAAAAGTGCCGCGTTTACGAATTTTTGTATCAATAGGGTTGACACCAGCGGCTTTTAATGCTACTAAAACCTGATGCGGTTGACTAATTTTCGGGGTGGGGACTTGCTGAAGCTGTAGGACATCCACCGCGGTCATGAGGATAGCTTTCATTCTATCTATTCGGGATTAACCCACATTAATGTCTGACCAAATTCTACCGGTTCACCGTTAGCGACGGCGATTTCGACGATTTGCCCGGCCACCTCCGCTTCGATTTCATTCATCAACTTCATCGCTTCGATGATACAGACCGTTTGTCCGACACGGATCCGATCGTTTTTTTCCACGAAAGAGGGTTCATCGGGAGCAGGAGCGCGATAAAAAGTGCCGACCATGGGAGAGGTAATCGCCAGCCATTTTTTATCCATAGCGGCGGCTACGGGTTCGGGAGTGGGGGTTTCTGGGGCCGGGGTGGGACCTGCGGCTACCACTGGAGCGGCGACGGTGTCCGTCACCACCGGCAAGGGAGCGGGGAGAGGCCCAAGGGCAGTATTAACGGTTCCTTTGCGGATATTTAGCTCCAAATCTGCACTTTTCAGGCTAAATTCACTGATATCCGTTGCTGCCAATGTTTTGATCAGTTCTCGAATTTCGTTGTAATCAATAGTCACCGCTCTGAAATCCCCTCGCAAATAAAAAGCAACAAATCCAAATTCGCACCCACCAAACTATCGATTTTTCCCATCTAGCGGCTAAGTTTTGGGAAACAGGCTCAGAAACACTGGCTTTAGTCCTAAACCCGTCCCTAAGCCCTCATTTCTGGGCTTCTGATCACAATTATTCCCGTCCCAGATAGGAACCATCCCGGGTATCCACTTTAATCCTTTCACCGATAGAAATAAACAGGGGAACCATCACCTGCGCTCCCGTTTCTACGATCGCCGGTTTCGTGCCACCGGTGGCCGTATCTCCCTTGACTCCCGGATCCGTATCGGTGATTTCCAAGATTACCGAGGTGGGCAATTCTATGTCTAACACTTGATCATTCCAAAAGAGAATATTGACTTCCATTCCTTCTTTCAGATACTTGGCTCGATCGCCCATTTGTACCGGGGTGAGAGTTGCTTCCTCAAAAGTCTCCATGTCCATGAAGACAAACTGATCGCCTTCTTTGTAGGTGTGCTGCATGGTACGCTTTTCGATCGTGGCTGAGGGCAAGGTTTCCCCCGCCCGGAACGTCCGTTCTACCACGTTGCCGGTCTGAACATTTTTTAACTTGGTTCGCACGAAGGCCGATCCCTTGCCCGGTTTGACGTGCAGGAATTCCACCACCCGCCAGACAGAGCCATCTATCTCGATGGTCGTACCGCTCCGAAAGTCGTTACTCGAAATCATGAAATGCTGTTTAGGCCAAGAAAGATCAACATTCCATTTTACATACTTCCTGTACCCAAAAAAACTTTTTTCCCGCCCCTACAGGTAAGGGGGAGGTGGGAGGTGGGGCAAGCAAGGGACAAAAGCTAATCACTTAAGTACCTAATAGCATTTTTCACCCTGAAACCTCGATTTTTAGTACAATATTACTGCAATACTAAAAGCAGTGAACGAGTAAACAGCGATGATCACCGGCGAATTAAAATCCAAAATAGATAAACTTTGGACAACCTTCTGGAATAACGGCATTAGTAACCCGCTTTCGGTAATCGAGCAGATTTCCTATTTACTCTTCATCAAACGCCTAGATGACCTAGAACTAGCTAAGGAGCGTAAATCCCAACGATTAGGCGAAAACCTCGAAAATCCCACCTTTAACCCCAGCCAACAGCATATCCGTTGGTCCCGCTTCAAAAATATCGATGATGCCGAGACAATGCTCCAGATTGTCCGGGATGAAGCGTTTCCCTTTATCAAAGATCTGGGACAGTTTTCTAAGGGTAGCACCTACGCTAAACACATGAAGGACGCGGTGTTTCTCATCGCCTCCCCGGCCCTGCTGGCGACGGTAATCGAGCAAATTGAAAAAATCCCCATGGAGGATCGGGACACCAAAGGCGACCTTTACGAGTATATGCTCTCGAAACTGAGTACAGCCGGGACTAACGGACAGTTTCGCACGCCGCGCCATATTATCAAAATGATGGTGGAGTTATTAGCGCCGGGACCCCGGGAAGTTATCTGTGATCCGGCCTGTGGCACAGGAGGCTTTTTAGTGGCGGCTGCCGAGTATGTGCGGGAGTTAAAGGACAGCGAGGGGGGACGTTTGCTCCTTGAACGCGGCAACCTAGAGCATTTCAATAACCAAATGTTCCACGGTTTTGATTTCGATGCCACGATGTTACGCATCGGCAGCATGAACCTGATGTTACACGGTATCGAGCAGCCGATTATCGAGGCCCGGGATTCCCTATCGGAGGATCACGCCGGGGTAGAGGATAGTTTTACCATGATTCTGGCTAATCCACCGTTTAAGGGTTCGGTGGAGAAGTCCACTATTGCCAAGGATTTATCGAAAATCATCGACACCACTAAAACCGAGTTATTATTCATGGCCCTGTTTTTGCGCTTGCTGAAGACGGGGGGAAAAGGTGCGGTAATTGTGCCGGATGGGGTGCTATTTGGCTCGTCCAAGGCCCATAAGGACATCCGCACCATCTTGGTAGAAGAACATAAGCTAGAGGGGGTGATATCGATGCCGTCGGGGGTGTTTAAACCTTATGCGGGGGTATCTACCGCGATCCTGATTTTTACGAAGCTGGGGGTAAGGGAAAAGGGGACTGACTTCGTTTGGTTTTATGACATGGTGGCGGATGGTTTCTCTCTCGATGATAAGCGCCAACCGATTGCCGATAATGATATCCCGGACTTGCTGCGCTGTTGGCAGCAACGCGACTCCGCTAAGGATACCAACCGCCAAGGGAAGGCGTTTTTTGTGCCTCGCGAGGAGATTCAGGCCAATGCTTATGATCTATCAATTAACCGCTATAAAGAGATAGAGTACGAGGAAGTGAGCTATGAGCCGCCGAAGGTGATTTTACAGAAGTTAAGGGCTTTAGAGGCTGATATTCGTCAGGATTTGGACGCATTAGAGGAGATGTTAGGAGATTAGGAGATGAAAAATCTACAGCCATTAGACCTACATCCTCTCAAAACCGAATCCGAGTATGAGGCCGCTTTACTGGAGATTGAGTCGCTTCTGGAAGTACCTCCGGGGACACCGGAAGCAGCGCGCTTAGATTTGCTTGCCACACTGGTTGATGCCTATGAACAGGAACATTTTCCCATCCCTCTGCTAGATCCTATCGAAGCGATAGTCAACCGAAAGGATATTTGATTTATCCTGAGAAATAAGATTTGTCGGCATTTAGATTCCAAGAGAGTGGTGGGTTACGCTATCGCTAACCCACCCTACCCATTGAAGGGAGAAGAGTTCATAGTAGGGTGGGTTAGACGGCAACAATCTAGGCGTTAAAGTCAATCTAACAATCCGTCGTAACCCACCGCTTTAGTCCACCGAAAGGATATTTGATTTATGCTGAGAAATAAGATTTGTCGGCATTTAGAGGGGATGTGATGACTGTAACGACAAAGCAACAGGTAATTAGTCTGCTAGAGCAAAATCAAGCCGAATTACGGCGATTGGGAGTTAGTCGCTGTGGTTTGTTCGGATCTTTTCGGACAGAGCAGACGACAGAGAAGAGCGATGTGGATATTTTGGTGGTGTTTCAACCCGGGATGAAGACATTTAATAATTTTATGGATTTATGTTTCTTTTTGGAGGACTTGTTTGGTCGGAGTGTGGATCTGGTTACACCTGAGTCGTTGAGTCCTTTTTTTGGACAACGAATTCTCGATGAGGTGGAATATGTCCCCTGTAGTTCGTGAGTTTTAGTCAACCGAAAGGATGTTTGATTTATGTTTGAAAATAAGATTGTTCAGGTTTTGGAGAGGATGTGATGACTAGAATAAAAGCGCCATTCGATCCCCCCCAACCCCCCTTAAAAAGGGGGGAGAAGAGTTCATAGTAGGGTGGGTTAGACGGCAACAATCTAGGCGTTAAAGTCAATCTAACAATCCGTCGTAACCCACCGCTTTAGTTAACCGAAAAGATATTTGATTTATGTTTGAAAATAAGATTGATCAGGTTTTGGAGAGGATGTGATGACTAGAATAAAAGGACTATC
>NZ_JADBUE010000280.1:0-3074 GCF_020245805.1 Microcystis sp. M179S2
AAATTGATAATTAGGGTTTGCGGCAAAAAGTTTTTCCTGGGGGCAGGGGGGGTGTGGGGTTTTACCGATTTTGAGGTAGTCAGTTACCTAATTTTCAGGGAAAAAGTCCAGGAATTTTACCCCCGATCACTCCAATGGTAGGCACTTTTTGAGGGAAAAAAAGTCTAAAAGCCTTATCCAACAAGGTTTTTAGATTTATTCAGCCAGCCCTAAATAAGAATCATAAAAATAAGTAGGGTTATTCTGTAACCCTTTTAGGAGACGACTTATATTCTCACGAACCTGTTTGTGAATTAGCAGTAAAACAAGGTTATAATTTTATTTTTGTTTGTTGGGAAACGTCGCCTAAAACTTTATATGAATGGCTAGAATTTTTAGAAAAAAGTGGAGAAGTTACGAACGTTGAAAAGAAACAATGGGATGGGCGAAAAAATCTAATTCATAATTCATAATTCATAATTCATAATTCCCTCTCCCTTCTAGTCTTAACGGGTTACTCCATCCACCACCGGACGGATATCGCTACCCTCAAAATAGCCGGGGTTGCCTGTCCAGTTGAAATCCGAAACGCGGATGTTGAGTATTCCCAACTGCAGCACCGGGTTATAGCGCAAAATTAAACTATAGGTGCGACGACTCCATTCGAGAAAATATTCTGTGCTGATTTCCTTAGCTTGATCGATACTATAAATGCTCTGGAAACCCACGCGAATCGGACCATATACCTGTTGAGTTATACCATAGGACATTGTTTGTTGATCAACAAAGCGATCGAAGAAAAAGGGTGATTGTCCGTTAACCAAACCCTGACTAAAACTGAGATTAAACCCAGTATAGTCGAGAAAATTGCCGGAAAAACGCCCAAACTGTCCTAATAATCCCACGGTTCCCGTGACGGAATTTTGCGTCTCTCCATTGGTGTAATAACTGGTGACACCAGTGACACCAGTGACAAGAGCAATATAGGGTTGAACGGGAACGGGAGAAAATCTTAAACCTTGGTCGGGAGTCGGTGGTAAAGTAAGGGCAGACCAGAGTAAAAAACTGCGATTGAGGGAGACAGCACCCTGAAAACGGCTTAAATTAGTAACATTATCCGTTGCATTGGCCGGTAAGAGATTACTGCGATCGGTGGGTGCGTTAACATTCTGAACAGAAGCTTGATAACTGAGTCTAATATCCGTATTCGGGATGACAATCACAGGTGAGGTCAAAATTGCCCCAAAACTGCTATTAACCGTCTGAAACCCTAAAGAACCGTTAAAGAGACGCTCGCGATAATTGTACTCCACATTGAGCAGATAGGGATCCTGCAACTGTCCGATCGTCTGTTGAAAGCGAATTTTAGAACGAACACTATTTTCGATCTGTTCCAAATCTAAATTAGAAAAAGAAGCTGTCGCTTGCAAAAACGAGCGCTCGCCAAAATTAGTGGCAAAATTGCCCAATAAACCAAAAGCTTTCGGACTAAGGGCCGAAACTTCCCCACCTCCGGGGTTAGCTGAGGGGAAAGCATCGGGATTAAGGACTTTTTGAATTAAATATTGCGGTGTCAACTCAAAAAGAGTCTTCGGTGTCTCCACTAAAGTTAGGGGACTTTCTACGAAAAATCCGCCTCGATCCTCCCCATCATAGCCCGGAGCAATTAAAAAAGGACGACGACGACGGCGATCGAACGTAAGACTATTAATAAAAGTGGGTGCCACTACCCGTTGATCGAAAACCAACTGGGAATTACTCATCCGCAACTCATCGGTAAAGGGGCCGGTACTGCGAAAAGTGGCGGAATTGGCCCGAACTTCCAATTCAGGGGGGGAAAACGGGTCATTCGTCAGACGCACATTAGTGGCATTCCACACCTTACCATCAAAATTCAAGCGCTCGGCCTGAAAACGGACACGATTAATCGTTCCCCCCGATGGACTACTAATATTCTGTCGATCGCGCCGACTGGGATCCTGTCCCCCGACGACAAATTGAAAACCCTCTCCCGTGGTAATTCTCTGCAAGGGTTGATTTAATGCCAAACGATCGGTTAGGGTTCCAAAAGAACTACCAGCCCCCACATCCGTGGGCAGCGTCTGTCCTAAATCCCTAGCGGTGCTGGGTTGAAAAATCTCCCCATTAGCATTAAATACCACACCGCTATCCTGGACGAAATAATACTCGAAGCGATCGCCGCGCAGGATTTGATCTCCCCGGGTTAGGATCACCTGTCCCTCCGCTACCGCTAACTTTTCGGGAAGATTAATCTGTAAGCGATCGGCTGTTAGTACACTTTGGGCAAAACGCAGGGTGACATTACCTCTAGCGGTGATAATCTGCCGATTTTGGTCAAATTCCTGCTCATCAGCCACCAATTCCATGGGTCTTTCCCCTTCTGGATTAGCGGCCTGAGCTAGGCCGTTATTGAGGGAAATCAAGTATTCTTGGCTGGTTTTTTCGCCTTTTTTCCGCACTAATAGCCGAGTTGAGCCATTTTTCTGGTTAAGAGCTTTTTGATTTAATCCTGAAACTATCTCGGTTTCGGGATGAATGGTGACACCAACGGCCGCGGGGGGTGGAGAATTCTGAACAGAAAGGGGTTTTCCTAAAGCTGCCGCATCACCCCCACTGCTAGGTAATGGTTTTAAGGGAATACCCTCATCGGGAACCAAGGGTTTTACCTCGACGGTTTCCGGGGGTGGAGTGACGGTTAGGGGAATAGAAACGCTCTCTTCTGAAGGCTTTTTTGCTTCTAGAGGTGCTGGGGTGACAGGGAGGGGAATTACTGACGCGGGACTATTTTCAGAAACTTGGCGCTCCTCCGTTTCCGGTTCGGCTACAGTATTAATCAGGGCAGGTGGTTCAACAGCTAAGAGAAAAAAAGACATGACTGCACGAGTCGGCGATCAAAATAGAGGACGAGCGAACCTCATTGACATCCTCGCCGCCCTTTTAGGGCGGCGATTCCTAAACCTCACGATTTAAGTTTCTGCTTCCACCACCGTCGCATACCACAGTTAAAAAACCATGTACTGTCTTACACAGAGTCCACAGACTTTCGCCCCATTTCAGAAGCCCGATTCCGTGTG
>NZ_JADBUE010000281.1:0-8514 GCF_020245805.1 Microcystis sp. M179S2
TGAAGATTGATTGAATGAACCAATCATAGTTAAGACCGTTGGAAAAGAGGGCTTGTATACGCACGGATTTTCCATTATGAATATAGTATCCTGTCAAGAGGCTTTTGTCAAGAGAAAATTTAACAACATCCAGAAAAACGTTATTGTAGGGGTAATTCATGAATTACCCCTACACCTAATTACCTAGTCCAGTAACGCACCACCACCATTGACAGTGATTGGAATGATTGAATGATGACTACAATGATGGATAATTATAGGAGGATGCTGTCTGGACTGTGATTAGGAGAGATTGTTAAATCCCTACAATAATTTTTATTATTTCATCATCAAAAAAAGGATTAATTATGATCAAAAAAATTAAAATAGCCGATGCTCAAACCGATTTACCAAGTCTCGTTAAATCGGTTACGGAAGATAACAAAATTTATGCCATTGAGAATCAGGAGGATTCTGTAATTTTGATTTCCCAAAAAAACTATGAAAGTTTACAAGAAACCATCGAATTACTCTCTATTCCCGATTTAAGAGAAAGCTTACAACTATCTCTACAGCAAATTAATGAAAATGAAACCTATTCTTTCGAGGAAGTGTTGGGAGACATTGATTAATGGTTTATGAAGTCAGATTTACCAAAGAAGCTAAAAAAGATGTTGATAAGCTAACCCCTAAACTTAAGAAAAAACTGAAATCAATTATCCAAGATACCCTGAGTATTTCTCCCTATAGTGGCAAAAAATTAGTAGGAGATTTAACGGGTTTCTATTCAATTCGCTTAAGTTACCAAGATAGAATACTTTACACCATTAATGATGAACAGAAGTTAATCTATATTCATCGTGCTAAAACCCATTATGGCGAATAAACTAGACCCTGAAAATTCATGAAAAGAGGGTTTGTAGACGCACGGATTTTCCATTATGAATATAGTATCATGTCAAGTCGCCTTTGTCAAGAGAAAATTTGACAACATCCAGAAAAACGTTATTGTAGGGGTAATTCATGAATTACCCCTACACCTATTACCTAGTGGGTTCAAGCTAACAATCCGTCCTAACCCACCACCAATCATCGACTATGATTGGAATGATTGAATGATGGACTATAATTGAATTAATGACTGATAACTGATAACTGATAACTGATAAAGCTATGACACTCAAAGAACAACTTATTAAAGAAATTGAAACAACTCCCATTTCTCTGCTGCCGGAAATCCTGAATTTTGTCCAATCTATAAAAACCAAACATCCAGACGTTGACTTTATGGAATTTGCTGGTATGGCAGCAGATATAGAAAATACTATGGAAGAGATTGTCGAAGAAGCAGAAGCTAATCGTCAACTCGATTTAAAACGGATCAATGACTTATGAAACAAGCATTACTTGATACCAATATCCTCTCTTATTTTTTACGAGGCAATCCCACAGTAATTGAACAATTCCGCATCTATCGACAACACTATACTTATGTATCATTTTCAATCTTTACCTATTACGAGATTAAAAGTGGTTTATTGTATAAAGATGCCCGAAATCAACAACAACAATTTGAACGTCTTGTCGAAGTCAGTGAAGTAATTGCTTATGATCGTGAAATTAGTGATATAGCTACTCAAATATACGTTAATCTTAGAATAAAAGGACAACTCATTACCCCGATTGATTTGTTTATTGCTGCGACTGCTATTTATTGCGATTATACTCTGATTACAGCTAACATTAAGCATTTTCAAAATATTCCCAATCTTAGTTATGAAAATTGGTATCTCTCAACAACCTAGCACTATTGTACTATTGCCAAGGCAGGTACTCAGAAGCGGAACCTCTCTATCTAGAAGCGATTAATATTTTCAGAGAAGGATTAGGGGAAAATCATCCCCATACCTAAACCTTTTATCAGAACTATCTGATGATGTTATCCCAATTACCCGAAGCAGAATTAAGATGAATTAGAGTTTAAATGCTTTGGAAAAGAGGGTTTGTAGACGCACGGATTTCCCATTATGAATATAGTATCATGTCAAGAGGCTTTTGTCAAGAGAAAATTTAACAACATCCAGAAAAACCTAGGGTGCGGAATGTGGGTTCAAGCTAACAATCCGTCCTAACCCACCACCATCGACGGTGGTTGATGTAATCATCTGATGGACTGTGATAAGTAAAACCAAGGGTGCGGAATGTGGGTTCAAGCTAACAATCCGTCCTAACCCACCACCATCGACAGTGATTGGAATGATTTAATGATGGACTATGATTAGGGACCTAGTTAAGAGTGGATTAGAGATGAAGATTGATTGAATGAACCAATCATAGTTAAGACCGTTGGAAAAGAGGGTTTGTATACGCACGGATTTTCCATTATGAATACAGTATCATGTCAAGTCGCCTTTGTCAAGAGAAAATTTTTCTGACCCAGAAGGAATTCAAACTAGATAAAAACCGAGGATCAGAGCCACTAAAAACGTCATTAACAGGCATAAAATTCCGAAATAAAGGACGATTTTAGGACGGAAAGCTGATAGGAGGAGGATAAAAGCTTTAATATCAATGAGGGAAGCGACCAGTAAAAAAGCTAGAGTGGAACCCACGGACAGATTAGTAATTAAAGAACCGGGGACAAAAGTGCTAAGACTAGCATTAACAGCGAGAGTGACACCAAAAAACAACTGCACGAGAATTTGAGTAGCGGGAGTATTCCCCCAGGCAATTAATTGACGCTGAGGTAATAATAGCTGAAAGACACTAGATATCGCACAGCCAATAATTAATAATCCCCCTAATTCCAGTGCTTCATCGATAAAGTTATCGAGAAATAACTGCACAGAAATTGGCCAAGCTTGCCTATCTCTAGTTTTATACTCATAAACAAGACTGCCGACTCTTTGCAGGGGTTGACTGGCTGCTTCCTCTGGTAAAAAACTCCCGGAAAGAACCAAACTCGATTCTAGGGGAATTTCGCTATCGGTGCGGGGTTTTTCCCGATAGAAACTAAAGAGAGTGCCGATAACAATTGCCATTAACCAGACCGAAAGCGATCGATAGAAGAAAATACTAGAATAGCTGAAAGTCTGCCAAGTTAGCCAAAGAGTGACGATATTTAGGGTAGGTGCAGCGGTGAGAAAGCTAAACACCACCCCTGGGGGTACTCCCTCTAATAAGAATCTTCTAGCGACGGGAATCGTGCCGTATTGTCCGACGGGTAGGATTAATCCGATGGCACTGCCAACGATCGCTCCTAACAGTCGATTACGGGGAAATATCGCCGCTAATCGCTGTTTATTGACGAAAACCAGCAAAAAACTGGAAACGGCTGCCCCCAAAAGTAAAAAGGGAAGGGAGGTCAAGACTAAACTAAGAAAAAAAGTAACAGCGATAGAAATTTGATTCATGAATAGGGTTCAAGATCGGAAGCTATCCTACAAAATAGCAGATAAGGTAAAAAGTAAAAAGAGCGGTTTTAGATGCAACAATAGGTTAGTTTGTTGAAATCAAAAATTAAAAAGAACGTAAAGCGATTAATTGTGCCTCAGCTTTATGAAGGGATTCTAACCATTCTTTTTCGGGATCGCTATCGGCAACTATTCCCGCTCCCACTTGTCCCCAAACTGTGTTTAAATCCCCTTGAGCAGTCATTAATAGGGTACGGATGAGAATATTCAAATCTAAATGACCCCGTAGGTCAATATAGCCACAGGAACCATAGAATAAATTGCGTCGCACCGGTTCCAATTCTTCGATAATTTCTAGACAACGAACTTTCGGACAACCGGTAATTGTTCCCCCGGGGAAAAGAGCTTTAATTAAATCAATAGCATGATACTTTTTGTCTAATTTTCCTTGAACATTACTGACCAAGTGCATAACGTGACTATAACGCTCGATCGTCAGTAATTCATCAACATCAACCGATCCCCATTCACAAACTCTACCGAGATCATTACGTTCTAGATCCACTAGCATAATATGCTCGGCGCGTTCTTTTTTATTAGTTAATAGTTCCTCGGCCAATTGTCGATCGAGTGCCTCAGTTTTACCCCGGGGACGAGTTCCAGCGATCGGTCTAGTGCTGGCTATTCCTCTTTCTAATTTCACCAATCTTTCGGGAGAACAACTAATCATTTCGCCCCAAGGAGTGCGCCAATAACTGGCAAAAGGAGAAGGGTTAATCTGTTGTAAACTGCGATAAATTTGCCATCCTTTTGCCCTAGTTGTGCTTTGAAATCTTAGGGATAAATTTGCTTGAAAAATATCGCCTTTTCTGATATGATCTAAGGCTTTTTTAACAGCTTTTTCGTAGTCGAGTTGAGAAGTATAAAAGATTAAGGGAGAGGGACGAGGATCGATAAACTCAAAATCCGGTTGATTGCTTAAAGATTGTTCGTATTTATCTAAATCTTCGGGTTTGCTGGCAGCTAACCAGAGAATTTGTGCTTGGTGATCGAGAATGGCAAAACTATCCGGTTCATACCAATAAGCGACGGGAAAAGGGAGAGTATCAGCTTTCCTGTCGGGTAATTTTTCTATTTCCCAAGCTAAATCGTAGCCTAACCACCCCAACCAACCGCCATGGAAAGGAAGATGATCGGGAAGAACATCAGATCGAGTTTGGGGGAGTAAACTGCTTAAAAAGGGCAAAATTTCCCCTAGTGCGGGAGTCCAAAGCTGACGCGGGGAACCAGCACAAAGAGAGTAACGGGAGAGGGAATTACCCGGATAGGGACTTTCTAGTAAAGTAGCGATCGCATCTTGAGAGAATAAGCAGGCAAAAACCTCGGAACCGGTGCGCTGATGCAGAGGAAGCGATCGCCAATGCCATGCTAAAGGTTTTTGCATCTAAAATCGCGGGCCAAAATAGCTGGTAAATTGGGTATAAATAAGGGTTTGGTGTTAGTTGTGGGGTAGTTGATCTTTCCTATCTGCTAACACCTATTCTCTTAGTCCTAAATGTTGGCTGTCTCCTAATTATCCCCGATAATCGAGGTCAATTTCTTTAGAACCGCCGCGCTGTAATTGGCCTAATAATTCCCCTAACTGACTCCAAACCAAACCACCGATAAAGATAGTCATGGGGAGAGAGATAGCGTAGGCAACCCAACCATTGAGAATAAATATATCTAATCCCGAGGCAAGGAAAAGACAGATTCCTACACAAATACCGATAAAAGGAATTTGTAAGGAACTAGATTTTAAAAGATTTTGATCGTCTGAACCCTTATTTTTATACCAATTGTTAACCACTTGCTTGAGACTAGCTTCAAAAGCAGCCCCGCAGGTAATACCGATAAATAAACCGGCAAAAACTAGAAAATAGGGCGGTTGGGGCAGAAAATAATAATCCATAGAAAAAGTGATTAACCGATGATGACCTTAAACACTTTAACGCGAACTGGTTTCTCGCGGAAGGACAGCGGCCACACCTTGGGACGATAATTCCCGAAAAGCGCTCATGGCCACATCCAGGAGTCGCCGCGGTTGCAATTCTCCTTGAATTAAACCCCAGAGACGTTGCACTTCGGCAGTATGGAGACGGTCATCTTCCGTTAAAGCTAATAGCAATTGACGACGCAGATAACGACCTTCTTCCGAGAGAAGAAAAGTGATGCCTAATTGCGCGGTGGGCAGTAAATCGAAGTTACTTTCCGAGCGAGCCATTGTAATCATGTTTTCTAGGCGTTGCCACTGGAATTTACCGTCTTTGAACAGGACATCCAGTAAACGCCGGCGCAGTTGCGGCGATTCCCCGGTCAGGAGACGTTTAGCGACGTAGGGATAGGCCACTTGGACGATTTTGAAGTTAGGATCGAGGGTGAGGGCTGCCCCTTCTTGGGTGACGAGGGAACGAATAATCAGGGCGAATTTGGCGGGAATCCGGAAGGGATACTCGTACATCAATTCGGAGAAATCATCGGTAATGGTGCGGAAATTGAAGTCACCGACCCTTTGACCGATGGCATTGCCTAAAACCCGTTCTAGGGCGGGAATAATTGGTTTTATATCCGTTTCTGGGGTTAAAAATCCCAGTTTGACAAAGTTGCTGGCCAGGTTTTCGTAGTCTTTGTTAATTAAATCGACGACGCAACTAGCGAGGGTTTCTTTAGTTTCCGCCTCTAACTGGTCCATCATGCCAAAATCGATATAGGCCATGCGACCATCAAAAGTGGCGAAAAGATTACCCGGGTGGGGATCAGCGTGGAAAAAGCCGTGTTCGAGGAGTTGCTGTAATCCGGAGGTTACGCCGATTTTAACGATATTATTGGGGTCTAATCCTAAAGCTTTGATGTTCTCGGTATCGGTGAGTTTATAGCCATCAATCCATTCTAGGGTGAGGACGCGGCGACCACTATAACGCCAGTAGATACTGGGAACTTTAACTTCGGGGTTATTTTGGAAGTTGGTGGCGAATTTTTCAGCGTTGCGACCTTCGTTTTGATAGTCGATTTCCTCAAAGAGTTTGGTGCCGAATTCATCGACAATCAGGGTGAGGTCGTGGCCGAGATTGAGGGGTAATAAACGACCGAATTTTTGGGCGGCCCAGCGCATTAGGTATAAATCGAGGCTTAAAAGCGCCCGCAGCCCGGGCCGTTGCACTTTAACGGCTACTTCTTCACCGGTGGGGAGTATCGCTTTGTAAACCTGTCCTAAACTAGCGGCAGCCACAGGGGTGGGGGATATTTCTCGATAGGCTTTTTCTACGGACATTCCCAATTCTGTCTCGATAATGGCAAAAGCAATGTCGTTATCGAAGGGGGGAAGTTGGTCTTGCAGTTTAACTAATTCGTCTAAAAAGTCTCTGCGAACGAGGTCGGGACGGGTAGAGAGAGCTTGACCGACTTTGATGAAGGTGGGACCTAAACAGGTGAGAATTTGCCTAAGTTCGCTGGCACGCCGGTATTTATTGGCTTCTTCTTGCTTTGTCCATTTGTCCCAGAGGAGACTGAGGAGAAATAATCCTAAAGACCAAATAATCACGAAAGTGCGACCGAACAATTGCCAAGGTTTGTAACGGTATTGTTGAGCGATCGCTTCTGCACTGTAAGGAGTGAACTGTGTTTCTTCTCGTTTCCGGTCAGTTTGACTGTCTTGATGCCGACTCACAAGCTAATCTCTATATATCTTACGCCACTTGATATTGTAGCTAAGTTCTTGGCATCAGTATACAAAACTACACATTATTTAATAATTGTTATAATTCCCTGAGAAATCATAAGTATTTATGGCTGGACTGCTGGGTAAATTCTCGGCTAGTGGATGTCCTCAAGTACCTGATGGATATTTTCAACAAGCTGTTCTATAAAGGTAACGGCATCATTAACGAGATTTTCATCGATATTCCAGCGACTGCCAATGCCATAACTCGGGTCTATATCAGCTTCATGGGCGATTTTGTTGCTTCGATCAACAATTGCGCTAAGTTGGCTTTCGCCTCTATCACTGCCATCGCCAACTCGTACTCGTCCCCGAACATTCTTCCTGCCAGTTCATCTTCTTTAATTCTTTCCCACTCATTTTCGATACGATTCAGTTCGGGAGAACAACTCGGTAGCCAAAAGATATATAATCCCTTTTCTTCCCATTTTGTATACTGTTCTCTACTAATTTTACTGACATGGCTTGAACCTTGATCTTGTCCCACTACCGTAATTTTTCCCGTTTCTTTTAAGCGATTTTCTGCTTGTTATGCTTGCCAATTTAGGATTTGAATATACTGTTCACTCTTGAAACTATTGAAAGTCATTCCAGACTCGAAACTCTGTCCCAGTTCTAACAGACCGCCTACATTTAACCTTTTCCCTTTCTTTTTCCCTGTTCTATTTTCTTTTGTTCTCCAATTCTCATCCATGTATACACCACTGACGACCAAAGGCTAAATCCCGATTCATCCAAGTATTTTAAACATCTCTCCCCAGCCGCCGCCGCCAATTCAAGCATTTCCAAGTCCGCTATCTTCAACGTTTTGATTTCTCGATTACTTTTCTCTTTTGCCGAGGGTCTTGTTCTTGTCCACGAATAATTTTTTTTGAAGATTCTTCTGATTTTTCTTTCGCTTAACTCGATGTTTTTCGTTTCTTTTAAGAATTCGCACAGTTGCCGGCTACTATAGCTTCTAGGTTCATCCGTCAATTTTTTGGCGACTTCTTTTGACATACTCCCACCGTCAAGCTACGCTGTGACGGGGGATTCTTGACCTATCACTATCGTAAATTCCTTGTTCAACGAGACAACTTAAATTCTCAATGTCTCCACTGAAAATCTTTCTTGCCGGACTCTCCCCCCCCCCTTGCCCCCCGACATCGGGGGGGTTTGGGTCGGTTTCTGTTTGCCCAACAGTACCGTTGAGATGATTTCCCAAATATTTCAACCCTTTTTTAAGAATGTTGATTGCTGCATTATGATCCCTATCTAAGATTGTTTTACAGTTAGGACATTGATGAGTTCTAGTGCTTAATGTTTTTTGAACTCTCGTCCCACAAACTGAACAATCTTGGCTAGTAAAATGCGGTGGTACAGCAA
>NZ_JADBUE010000282.1:0-10000 GCF_020245805.1 Microcystis sp. M179S2
AGTAAAAAACCCTTCCTAGAACCAGGGTACTTCCCCGATCATAACTCGGAGCCAAGAAAGCCATGACCAAATCCCGAAACAAGTCTTCAAAAACCCAAAGTAGTGACCAGAAGTTAAACATCATCAATGCCAAGGCGGCGGGAATTGACCTGGGAGCCAGAGAACATTGGGTCTGTGTCCCCCAAGAAGTGTGTCAGGAGAATACCAGGAGTTTTGGTTGTACCACTCCCGATTTGCTATTGTTAGCCGATTGGTTAGAAGAGTGTGGTATCACCAGTGTGGCGATGGAATCCACTGGAGTTGAATGGATTCCCCTGTTTCAAATCTTAAGTGAACGCCAGTTCCAAGTCTTTCTCGTCAACGCCAAAAGCGTCAAAAATGTCCCAGGGAGAAAAAGCGATGTGCTCGACTGTCAATGGTTGCAGTAATTGTACAGTTAGGGGTTACTCGCCCCCTCTTTTGTTCCCGAAGGAGAAATAGTAGTTCTGAGGAGTTATTTAAGACAAAGAGAAAATCTGATTAGAAGTGCTGCCAGTCACATTCAGCGACTGCAAAAAACCCTAACCCAGGTCAACTTACAACTCCATAAAGTGATTACTGATGTGACGGGAGTAACTGGATTAAATATCATCAGAGCGATTATTGCCGGCGAAAGAAGTCCCAAGAAATTAGCCCAATTAGCCGACCGTAGGATTAAAAGTTCTCCCGCACAAATCGAGGCGGCTTTAACGGGAAATTATCGCGAGGAAATGGTCTTTATTTTGCATCAAGAACTGTCCCTCTATGAATTTTACCAACAACAAATAGCGGCTATTGATGCTGAAATTGAACAATGTTTGGCCAAATTTCCCTCAGTGACAGAAGAACTACCTCCGCCTTCCGTCAAGAAGAATCACCGTCGAAAAACCCATCCCCCTTTTGATTTACATGGTCATCTCTATCGCCTCAGCAATTCTCATTTTGAAATAAATAGAGCATTAACCCCGATTTTGGCATTGAAAAATAGTACAAAAAAACTATTTTCGAGGAGAGGCGATCACTAAAAAAACAATTGGTTGGACAAATTAAGTATAAATACTCAAGCAATCAAAGGGGTTAGCTGAGAACGAACGGGGTAAATTCAGGAAGATAGTTCTGTTTTTAGAATAGGGAATTCAAGGGAAATAAAAATTTATAATTATTGTCAGCTAAGGTAAAAAGGGTGAGTTAGAAATCCACCAGCACGTCAAATTATTCCCACATTCCGCACCCTCAACTGTCACATAAGCTGTCCCCCTCCAGAGACTTGAGTAAAAATACTTAGCTGGTGAAGGTTTTCTCGGTGGCCGCTAGGGGGTCTTGAGACCCCTAATTATGAAAAAATAGGAATTGTTGGAAAACTTAGGCAGTGGACTGTTCGACCATGAATCAATCAACAGAAATTGAAGTCAAAAATCTAGACCATCTGGGATTAGTAGCCGGAATTATCGATGAAATAGGAATCGTTGAAATTATCAACGAACAAGTCTCAATTGAGCGAGGAGAAATTGTCACAGCGGGGCAAGTCGTGAAAGCAATTATCCTGAATGGATTGGGATTTGTCTCCGGGTCCTTGTATTTATTTCCTCAATTTTTTGAAGATAAAGCAACCGAACATTTGCTGGGAGAGGGCATCGAACCAAAACACCTGAATGATGATAAAATTGGTCGAGTAATGGACAAACTTTATCAACTTAATGTTTCGGTCATTTTCCTACTGATTAGTTTAGCGGCCGTGAAAAAATTTGGTGTAGCGACCGAGAATTCCCATTTAGATTCGACTTCTCTATCAGTGGAAGGAGAATATAAAAAGGAATACCCAACAGTAGAAATCCTGAAATCAGGAGCAGTGGGAGAAGAAATTGAAACCAGACAACAGCCAATAAAAATTACCTACGGATACTCCCGCGACCGACGACCTGACTTGAAACAATATATGATTGACTTAATCGTAAGTGGGGATGGAGATGTACCTTTATTCCTGAAAGTAGGGGACGGAAATGAAGCGGACAAAGCGGTTTTTGGTCAAATCGCCCGAGAATTTCAAAAACAAGTTGACTTTGACAGTTTAATAGTCGGCGATAGCGCCCTGGGGTTTAAAAAGACTAATGAGAGAAATGCGTTGGTTATCTCGAGTCCCCTTCAGCATTAAAGCCGCTCAAGAGTTAGTCGATAGCATCTCAGAAAAAGAGTTAACCGATGCAGAAATACCGGGTTATTCCTGGCGGGAAACAAGCTCTAACTATGGGGGGATAAAACAAAGATGGTTGCTAGTTGAAAGTCAAGCTAGAAAAGAGGCGTTGTCAGCTCAGAATATGAAAGATACAATGCAATCCTTGCTATCAAAGTAATTTCAGTTCCAAGCTGATTCGGAGCATCTTTACATCTGACAACGCCCCATTTATTCTTGGGTTAAGCTGTCCTGCATTTAAACTATGTCTTGGAAATTTTATTACCAATGCTCAAACTCTCAAACTAGGGATAAATTTCTGGTATCGCCGGTCACTGAAATAGGTACAATAAACATTGGCTCGTTTTCATAGAGAACTTAAATGACGCAAAATAATCCCCTAGAGTTGATTGAGAAGTTAGAAACAGGAATCCCCGGCTTTGATTTTCTTTCGGAAGGGGGATTACCGAAAGGACGAGCAACTTTGATAGCGGGGACGGCAGGAAGTGCTAAAACGGTTTTTGCCTGTCAATTTCTGGCAGAAGGCATCAAAAATGGAGAAAATGGCGTTTTTGTCACCTTCGAGGAGCCACCCCAAGCACTAAGAAAAAATATGGGTGGTTTTGGTTGGAATATCCGGCAGTGGGAGGAGAATCGTCAATGGGCCTTTGTCGATGCTTCCCCCCAACCGGAAGAAAAGCCGATGGTGACGGGAGAATACGACCTAGGCGCATTAATCGCTCGCATTGAGTTTGCTATCCGCAAAAATAAAGCCAAACGGGTGTCTATGGATTCTTTAGGCGCAATTTTCAGCCATTTAAGTGATAGCGCTCAAGTGAGAAGTGATCTTTTTCGTCTGGCAACCGCTTTGCGAGAATTGGAAGTAACAGCGATTATGACCGCAGAAAGAACCCAAGAATACGGCGAAATCAGTCGTTATGGGGTGGAGGAGTTTGTGGCCGATAATGTGGTGATTTTACGCAACGTTTTAACCGATGAGAAAAGAAGAAGGACGATCGAAATTTTAAAATATCGGGGAACCGATCACCAAAAAGGAGAATTTCCTTTTACAATTATTCCCAATAAAGGGGCCGTGATTATTCCTTTATCAGCCATTGAATTAGAACAAAAATCCTCTAATATTCGTATTACTTCCGGCAGTCTGGAACTCGATAGAATGTGTGGGGGTGGTTTCTTCCGCGATTCGGTTATTTTGGTTTCGGGAGCCACAGGAACAGGAAAAACCCTGATGGTGACAGAATTTATGGCCGGGGGAGTAACCAATGGGGAAAGATGTTTAATTTTTGCCTTCGAGGAAAGTCGCGAACAGTTATTTAGAAATGCTACCGGTTGGGGTGTGGATTATGACCGCATGGAAAAGGAAGGTAAATTAAAGGTAGTCTGCCGTTATCCCGAAACTACGGGTTTAGAAAATCATTTAATTATGATGAAGGAAATTATCGAGGAGTTTCAACCTAATCGAGTGGCAGTAGATAGTTTATCTGCTTTAGAAAGGGTTTCTAATCTGAAAGGATTTCGGGAATTTATTATCGGTTTGACTTCTTTTATTAAGCAAAAAGAGGTGGGAGGATTATTTACTTCCACCACTCCCACTTTATTAGGAGGTTCCTCGATCACAGAAGCGCATATTTCTACAATTACCGATTCAATTATTCTGCTGCGTTATGTGGAAATGTATGGAGAAATGCGCCGCGGGATCACTGTTTTAAAAATGCGCGGTTCTATGCACGATAAGGATATTCGTGAGTTTTCGATCGATCATCAAGGTATGCACATCGGTCAACCTTTCCGCAATGTTACCGGAATTCTGGCTGGAACTCCTATGTACACAGCACAAACAGAAGTAGAACGTTTGAGTGGATTATTTGAGGATCGTAGTTAAAATATAGCAGCATTTGCTAATCATGCGTCGGCCGTTAGCTTTTTTCTCCCTATCTCCTGTCCTCTTCTTGCTTTCTTGATATGTCTAAAAACTTTTGCTTTATTTTTCTAGGTCTTTTACTGATAAATAACCTACATTTATCAGTCTTAGCAGAAACAGTTTTACAAAGAATTGCTCGCACGGGAGAATTAAAAGCGGCAGCCAGAAAAGACGCTACTCCCTTTAGTTATATCGATGAGAAAACGGGACAATGGACAGGTTATGGAGTGGAATTAATGCGCTTAGTCCAACGTCGATTAGAACAAGAAGTAGGTAAACCGGTTACAATAAACTTTACAGAAGCGACGACTAATAATCGTTTTCAGCAAGTGGAACAGGGACAAGTAGATTTATCCTGTAATGCGGCAACAATCACGGAAGAAAGACTAGAAAAGGTTAATTTTTCTATTCCCTATTTTATGACAGGAGCGCAATTTCTAACTAAAAGGGAAAATGTTGATAAAATAGATATTAATAACACTTTAGCGGCAGTTGCGATCGCCTATATTCCCCACACCACCACCGATAGTATTATTCGTTATATCTATCCTCTGGCTAATTGGCAAGCTGTCAGCGATCGAAGTGAGGCAGTGGCAAAATTACAAAGGGGAGAAGTAAACGCAGTGGTTAGTGATGGAATTCTTCTGCTGGGGGAAATCGTTAAACAAGGACATGATCTGCGACAATTTGTGCTACTACCCCGTCAACCGATTACCACCGAACTTTATGGCTGTATTTTACCCAAAAACGATCCCGAATGGAAAAAATTTGTTGATACTGTTGTCGGCAGCAATGATAACCGGAAACTGCGAGAACAATGGTTTAATTTAGAACAAGGTTTTTTTCCCTATAGGATTCTCAATCAACCCTAAAAATAGACTGTGATGGCTGAAAATTAAAAGTAAGTAAATTCTGGTTTTTTTCCCCTTTTCCTGGTCACTTTTTCCTGAAAAACTATGTCTTTTGTCGGTTTACATATTCACAGTGATTATAGCTTACTTGATGGTGCTTCCCAATTACCGGCACTAATTGATCGAGCGATCGAATTAGGACAACCAGCGATCGCTTTAACCGATCATGGAGTCATGTATGGTGCGATCGAATTAATTAAAACCTGCCGTAATCAGGGAATAAAACCAATTATTGGCAACGAAATGTATATAGTCAATGGCGATATTGAAGTCAATCTTCGCCACCGAAAATATCATCAAGTTGTTTTAGCCAAAAATACCCAAGGCTATAAAAATCTAGTTAAATTAACTACTATTTCTAATCTGAAAGGTATTCAAGGTAAAGGTATTTTTGCTCGTCCTTGTATCAATAAAGAGTTACTCCAACAATACCACGAAGGATTGATAGTTACCAGTGCTTGCTTGGGTGGAGAGATTCCCCAAGCGATTTTAGCTAATAACAGGAAACTGGCTAAGGAAACGGCTAAATGGTATAAAAAACTTTTTGGTGATGATTTTTATTTAGAAATTCAAGACCACGGTTCTAAAGAAGATCGGATCGTCAATGTAGAAATAGTTAAAATTGCTAAAGAATTAGGAATCAAAGTAGTTGCTACTAACGATTCTCACTTTATTTCCTGTTACGATGTAGAGGCACACGATGCCTTACTTTGTATTCAAACTGCCAAGTTAATTACTGAAGACAAACGCCTCCGTTATAGCGGTACAGAATACTTAAAATCTGCTGATGAAATGCGTTTACTTTTCCGTGATCATCTGCCCGAAGATGTGATTGAAGAAGCGATTAATAACACCTTAGAAGTAGCAGAAAAAGTCGAACCTTATAACATATTTAATGAACCGAGACTCCCTAATTATCCAGTTCCTGCGGGACATACTGCTGATAGTTATGTAGAAGAAATTGCTTGGTTAGGATTACTAGAAAGATTAAAATGTCCTTCTCGTCACGAGATTGAGCCTGTTTACAAAGAAAGGCTTGAATACGAATTAAAAATGCTACAGAAAATGGGATTTTCTACCTATTTTCTCGTCGTTTGGGACTATATAAAATATGCTAGAGATCATGATATTCCCGTCGGTCCAGGACGCGGTTCTGCGGCGGGTTCTTTGGTAGCATATTCTTTAAAAATAACCAATATTGATCCCGTTCATCACGGTTTATTATTTGAGCGTTTTCTCAATCCTGAACGGAAATCTATGCCTGATATTGATACGGATTTCTGTATCGAGAGACGGGATGAAATGATACAATACGTCACGGAAAAATACGGGGAGGCTAATGTTGCCCAAATCATTACTTTTAACCGCATGACATCAAAAGCTGTCTTAAAAGATGTGGCGCGGGTGTTAGATATTCCCTACGCCGAATCGGATAAAATGGCGAAAATGATTCCCGTTTCTCGCGGTAAACCCACACCTTTAAAAGTGATGATTTCCGATGAAACTCCCGAACCAGCATTTAAAGAAAGATACGATACGGAACCCCATGTGCGTCATTGGTTAGATATGGCAATTCGTATCGAAGGTACTAACAAAACCTTCGGAGTTCATGCCGCGGGAGTCGTCATTTCTTCCCAACCTTTAGATGAAGTGGTTCCCCTCCAGAAAAATAATGATGGGGCGGTAATTACCCAATATTTCATGGAGGATTTAGAATCATTGGGATTGTTAAAAATGGACTTTTTAGGGTTAAGAAATTTAACCACTTTGAAAAAAACCGCCGATTTAATTAAACAAAATCAGGGTATAGATATTGATCTCGAACAATTGCCTTTAGATGAAAGAAAAGCCCTGCAAATTCGGGCTAAAGGGGAACATAAAAAACTACCTCCCGATATTATCAAAACCCACGTATTACTAGAAGAAGGGGATTTAGAAGGTATTTTCCAGTTAGAATCATCGGGGATGAAACAGATAGTTAAAGAGTTAAAACCATCGGGTATTGAGGACATATCTTCAATCTTAGCACTCTATCGCCCCGGACCTTTAGATGCGGGATTAATTCCTCTCTTTATTGGCAGAAAACACGGTAGAGAACCCATTCGTTATGATCATCCTTTATTGGAACCAATTCTTAAGGAAACCTACGCAGTTTTAGTCTATCAAGAACAGATTATGAAAATGGCGCAGGATTTAGCCGGTTATTCCCTAGGAGAAGCGGATCTATTGCGTCGGGCAATGGGTAAGAAAAAAGCCTCCGAAATGCAGAAACAAAGGGAGATGTTTATCGATGGTGCTGCTAAAAATGGTGTGGAAAAAAGAATCGCTGAAAATCTCTTTGAACAGATGGTAAATTTTGCCGAATATTGTCTAGGAGGTGAGACGTTAATTTTAACTGAGGAATACGGATTATTACCAATTGCTAAAATTGTGAGCGAAGAAATTAACTGCACTGTTTATACTGTTGACCAAAATGGTTTTGTTTATAGTCAACCAATCTCTCAATGGCACGAGCGAGGTTTACAAGAAGTCTTTGAATACACCCTAGAAAATGGGCAAACTATCCAAGCAACCAAAGATCATAAATTTATGACTAGCGACGGAGAAATGTTAGCCATAGATACAATATTTGAGCGAGGTTTAGATTTAAAATCCTCTGATTTTTCCTAAAAACCAAACCCCCCAATCTTGTCGGATTGAGGGGTAGGAAAGAATAATCCTGGCATCGAGCTATTGTCCCGGTCGGCAACCCGACAAGTATCTTGGCCACGGTGAAGTTTCACAACCGAGTTCGGGATGGAATCGGAGTGGTGCCATCACGTTAAAGACACCAGGAAGGGTAGAACCCTCAAGACTGCAAAAGCTAGGGAAAAAGTGGTGAAAAGAAGAATCAGGTCAAGCCCTCGGTCGGTTAGTACTCCTCGACTGCACTCGTTACCGAGCTTCCATCTAGAGCCTATCAACGGGTAGTCTACCCGAGACCTTACTGGCTTAATGCCATGAGAGCAATCATCTGGAGGTGGGCTTCCCACTTAGATGCTTTCAGCGGTTATCCGCTCCGCACATGGCTACCCTGCGTTTACCGTTGGCACGATAACAGGTACACCAGCGGTGCGTCCTTCCCGGTCCTCTCGTACTAAGGAAGGCTCCTCGCAATGCTCTTACGCCTACACCGGATATGGACCGAACTGTCTCACGACGTTCTGAACCCAGCTCACGTACCGCTTTAATGGGCGAACAGCCCAACCCTTGGGACCGACTTCAGCCCCAGGTTGCGATGAGCCGACATCGAGGTGCCAAACCTCCCCGTCGATGTGAACTCTTGGGGGAGATCAGCCTGTTATCCCTAGAGTAACTTTTATCCGTTGAGCGACGGCCCTTCCACGCGGTGCCGTCGGATCACTAAAGCCGACTTTCGTCCCTGTTCGACTTGTGGGTCTCACAGTCAAGCTCCCTTCTGCTTTTGCACTCTATCGTCCCATTTCCAACGGGACCGAGGGAACCTTTGCGCGCCTCCGTTACCTTTTAGGAGGCGACCGCCCCAGTCAAACTGCCCACCTGAAACTGTCTCCCGCCCCGATTAGGGGTCAGGGTTAGAATTCTAGCCTCGCCAGAGTGGTATCTCACCGTTAGCTCCACTCTCCCCACGAGGAGAGTTTCAAAGCTTCCCACCTATCCTGCGCAAGCGAAGCCCGAAGCCAATGCCAGGCTACAGTAAAGCTTCATAGGGTCTTTCTGTCCAGGTGCAGGTAGTCCGTATCTTCACAGACAATCCTATTTCGCCGAGTCTCTCTCCGAGACAGTGCCCAGATCGTTACGCCTTTCGTGCGGGTCGGAACTTACCCGACAAGGAATTTCGCTACCTTAGGACCGTTATAGTTACGGCCGCCGTTCACCGGGGCTTCGGTCGTCAGCTTCAGATTACTCCTGACCAACTTCCTTAACCTTCCGGCACTGGGCAGGCGTCAGCCTCCATACTGCGTCTTACGACTTGGCGGAGACCTGTGTTTTTGGTAAACAGTCGCCTGGGCCTATTCACTGCGACCCTCTTGCGAGGGTACCCCTTCTCCCGAAGTTACGGGGTCATTTTGCCGAGTTCCTTAGAGAGAGTTATCTCGCGCCCCTTAGTATTCTCTACTTCCCCACCTGTGTCGGTTTCGGGTACAGGCAATTAATGATTAACGTGGTTCGGGCTTTTCTAGGAAGCTTGATCAGCGCCACTTCCCTCCCGTGGGAGGTGGGACTCGCGTCTTAGCTCCAGGTGTTTTCACCACCTCTCATCGCCTCGACTGCTTGCACTGGTAACCAACATCCAGCTGACGTTGACCTTCTCCGTTCTCCGGCACAATCATTAATCGGTACGGGAATGTTAACCCGTTGTCCATCGACTACGCTTTTCAGCCTCGCCTTAGGTCCTGACTGACCCTCCGCGGACGAGCCTTGCGGAGGAAACCTTGGGGTTTCGGGGTGTGGGATTCTCACCCACATTTTCGCTACTTAAGCCGACATTCTCACTTCTATAGAGTCCACAGCTGCTTGCCGCTACTGCTTCACCCCCTATAGAACGCTCCCCTACCACTACAATGTAGTCCACAGCTTCGGTAGATAACTTAGCCCCGTTCATTTTCGGCGCAGGAGCGCTTGACCAGTGAGCTATTACGCACTCTTTTAAGGATTGCTGCTTCTAGGCAAACCTCCTGGTTGTCCATGCACTCCCACCTCCTTTCTCACTTAGTTATCATTTGGGGACCTTAGCTGGTGGTCTGGGCTGTTTCCCTCTTGACGATGAAGCTTATCCCCCACCGTCTCACTGGTAGTTTTTTTAGCCGTATTCAGAGTTTGCCTCGCCTTGGTACCGGTCTCCCAGCCCGCGGCGAAACAGTGCTTTACCCCGACTAAACTTCCACTACCGCTGCGCCTCAACACATTTCGGGGAGAACCAGCTAGCTCCGAGTTCGA
>NZ_JADBUE010000283.1:0-2900 GCF_020245805.1 Microcystis sp. M179S2
AGGGAAGTTATCGTTTTTCTAAGATAACTCGACTGACCCAACTGCAACAAAAAGCGTTAGATATATTGGGAGTTTCCCTGATTTGTACCCAGTAACGGGGCATCAGAAATTCTCTTAATCCCTCCTACAGCATAGGTTATGGCTTTTTGTCAACGGGGAAGTCCAGTTATAATAACAACACTCCTAGTCTTTATCTCAATGGACAGTTTATTAAAACAGGTTTAACAAGTACCGGGATTGTACATCCTAGTATCGCCTCTCTAGGAGGTGGAGATGCGACAGGTTACGGGACATTTCAAGGTGGATTAGATGAGGTTCGTATTTGGAATACCGCCCGTACTCAAACGCAAATCCAAAATACTTTGAATTCTCAACTTAATGGCAATGAAATAGGTCTAGTTGGCTACTATAATTTTAATGAAAGCTCAGGAAACATTGCCGAAGATGGCACAATTAATAATAATGATGGTCAGATTTTCGGGGGGCTCCGAATTGATGAGATGTACTCATTTGCGGATTATATCGGCGGGAAGTATATCAATCCGAGTACAAATCTTCCAAATCTTACCGATTATTCCTTCAATAAGTTCACTATTGACCAGATTGCGGACGGGATTGTCTCTGATGGATATCCTTACAACGGCTTCGCATCACCGTACAGCAGCGGCACTGTCACTCTTGACCTTGTCGGCGAATTCAATCTGACAAGTTTCTTTCTCTGGAACGATACCAATGTTCAGCAAGAAGGAATAAAAGATTTCAGGCTGGATTTTTTCAATAAGTCGGATGTTCTGATAGACCCTGGTTTTTCATCGGTCTATACAGCACCGTTAGGTCAGACGGCGGGACAGGAATACATTTTCGATAAGGTTGTGCAGGGGGTCAGCAGGGTTGACCTCGTAGTATTGAATTCCCAGCCTTACACATTCAACCGTATTGAGATTCGTGAAGTCGGATTCAGCGGTGAACCGGATGATGATGTCACTCTTCCCAGTGTCACTTTAGCTGTATCTCCCAGTAGTGTGACAGAAGACGGGACAACAAATCTGATTTATACCTTCACCCGTACCGGAGTAACCACTAATTCTTTAACTGTCAACTATACAGTTGGGGGGACAGCAACCAATGGAACCGATTACACTTCTATCCCCACCAGTGTCACCTTTGCTGCTGGTTCAGCGACTGCGACGGTAATCGTTGACCCCACTGCTGATACCACAGTTGAAAGTGATGAAACTGTTGTTTTAACTCTCGCTTCAGGAACAGGTTATACGGTTGGTACAACCGCAGCCGTCACGGGAACTATTACTAATGATGATAATTCCGGTAATAACCCTTATATTCTAGGTGGATATATAGGCTCTTGGAATCTTAACTCCAATACACCTATAGATGCTACATTTAATAAACTTACACATTTGTTCTACTCATTTGCTGATGTCACTTCAAATGGTACGGTTCAACTACCTCAAGATGGAACAGGAACAGGTGACATCGCTAAACTTCAACAAATTAAAGCTCAAAATCCCAACCTGAAAATAATGCTTTCCATTGGCGGTGGAACAGAGAATGATTTCTCCTCTGCTGCTGCTACGGTGCAGTCTAGGGCAAACTTTGCTCAGTCTGCTATCCAACTAATGAAGACTAATGGATTTGATGGTCTAGATATTGACTGGGAGTATCCTGAAGCAAATGAGGATAATAATTACATCCAATTGCTGGCACAATTGCGCCAACAAATCAATCAAGCATCTCAAAATGATGGCAAGCAATATCTTCTCACTACAGCCCTTTCTGGTTCTCCTTACATCTTATCTGCATCTGATTATGGAAGCAACCCTTACGATTTCAGCCCACAAGATTTGAAAGCAACTTCCGATTATGTGGACTTTATCAATGTCATGTCTTATGACTACCACGGACCTTGGGAGAACACAACAAATCATCAGTCAGCTTTGTATAAAAGCACCAATGACAACACCTACAACGCGGCTAAAGTAAATACTAATTGGGCGATTCAACACTATCTAAGTGCTGGTGTTCCAGCTACAGATATTGTATTAGGCGCTCCACTTTATGGGCGCACCTGGACTGGAGTTAACGCTGGTAGCAACAATGGGCTGTTCCAGCAGGGTACTGGTAGCTCTGAGCTCACATATAGGGAGCTTTATAATCTATTGGGGACAAATGGCTATCAATCTTTCTGGGATAATAGCGCCAAAGTTCCCTATATTTATAGTTCTCAAACAAAGGTGTTTAGCACCTACGAAAATAACCAATCAATTTTGGGGAAAACTGATTATGTCAAACAACTTGGAATCGGTGGTGCATTCTTCTGGGAAATTACTCAAGATTTGCCCATAACTCATAGTGATTCTTTAATCAATGCTGCGGCTACAAATTTGGGAATTAATAATGTTGTTTTACCCACCATTACCCTAGCGGTATCACCCAGTAGCGTATTAGAAAACGGACTTAACAACCTGATTTACACTTTTACCCGCACAGGAGCAACAACCAACGCCTTAACAGTCAACTATGGTATTACTGGTACTGCTGACAGTAGCGACTATACAGGTGCAACACCCGGAACCGGAAAAACCATCACCTTTGCTGCCAGTGCAAGTACAGCCACTCTCATTATTGACCCCACTGCTGATACCACAGTAGAAACTGACGAAACCGTTGCTTTAACTCTTGCGACCGGGACAGGTTATACAGTAGGGACCACCACTCCAGTGACGGGGACAATTACCAACGATGATACCAATGTCACCCTAGCAGTTTCCCCCGCAAGCGTCACCGAAGACGGGACAACAAATCTGATTTATACCTTCACCCGTAGTGGATTAACCACTAATCCCTTAACCGTCAACTACAGTATTAGTGGGACAGCTACC
>NZ_JADBUE010000284.1:0-5893 GCF_020245805.1 Microcystis sp. M179S2
CCAGCTACATCAAATGTTCCAAAAAAATATAGAAGAGTTAATGCAAATTAGCCGCTATCGGTTGAAGGATTACATCAAAGGACAAAGAGCGATATCGCATGCCCTATCTACCTTCTAGCTCGCTTGTCCCCCTCTCAGGCCATAAACGCACCGTTTCCATGTAGGTATAATAATCTTGATTATTGATAGTCAGAGGAAATCTTCGATAGAAGTTTCCAGCAATCTGATTGTGATTAGTGGTAGCTCCTACCATTGGGATAATTTCTCCTTGACGATATTCATTTTTATCTTCGGACGTTTCCTCCAGAGCTAGATATTCTTCGGGAGTATAATATTTAGTTTCGGTAGTGGTTAACATTTTTGACTCTCCTTCCTATTCTATTTTCTAGGATACAGCATTTCCCTAAAAAGAGATAAAGTTATCCTTGAGCAAGGTTATCAATTGAGTTGTTCGGAAAAGTGTATTTTCAATATCTCAGTAATCCGCTGACGCGCTTGGAAAAGAACAAAATAGGGAATATTTTTCAGTTTTGCTTTTGCTTCTGCGGTCCATTGTAGTTGATCAGAAAAATCTAGAGCTTCCATAGATTTAACATATAGTAGTCCGTCTATTATACCAAAAAAGATTAGCTATTTTGAGATAATTAGTTTCTTGATAGCGACTCTTTTTCACCTTTCTCTTAATTTTAGGTTTCTGCTAGGTCGAAATTTACTCTTTGATATAAATCTTGAAAAGAAATCTGCCAATCTACCGACACCAATTGTAAAACCGCATTTTCCCCCGTAAGGAAATCAATTAACCATTGATCATCCTTTTGTTTATAGTAACGTTCCACACTATAACTAGATTGTTCGATCAGAATATATTCTTGAAAAGTTGGCAAGGAACGATAGAATTTAAACTTATCCCCTCGGTCATAAGCTTGGGTAGAATTAGAGAGAACTTCGACAATAATTAAAGGATTGATCACGTTAGATTGACTATTCCCTTGATAGAGAGGTTGACCTTTAATCACCATCACATCGGGATAGGTGTAAATACTATAATCTGACAGCCATAAACGCACCGTTTCCATATAGGTATAATAATCTTGATTATTGATATTTAAGGGAAAATTACGGCAAAAATTTAGACAAATCTGATTGTGATTAGTGGTGGCTCCTACCATTGGGATAATTTCTCCTTGACGATATTCATTTTTATCTTCGGATGTTTCCTCCAGAGCTAGATATTCTTCGGGAGTATAATATTTAGTTTCAGTAGCGCTTAACATTTTTGACTCTCCTTCCTATTCTATTTTCTAGGATACAGCATTTCCCTAAAAAGAGATAAAGTTATCCTTGAGCAAGGTTATCAATTGAGTTACTCGGATCATATTTTTTGCTTAATCTCTGGCAAAAAATGCTGAGAAATCCACAATTAAAAATATAACTATCAAAATTGCTCACGCCAAGGGTTAAAATAAACTAGATAAATAGTTTTATGTTTAGTTTCTCCTATGTTTAACTGGTTCCGTCGTCAGAAAGTCCAACCCGAACAAGAACAAGCACCCCCTGCACCCGTAGAGGAAACCCCCAGCGAGGCAACCAGTCAGGAAGACTATTTAGATTGGGCCAAAAAAGCCTTTAAAAATATTCAAGAGAAAAAAGCCACGGCCGAGGCCGTCGTGAGCGAAACCCCTGAAACATCCATTGCTGAAACGGAACCTCCGCAAGAGCAAGAACCAGTTAAAGAAGAAGAAACCGAGGATAATACCCCCGCATGGCTGAAAAAATCCGATCGCCTCGAAATTCTCAAAGAAACCGCCATCGAAACCCCTACAGAACCAGATGAGGACTTTATCTGGTCCGCCAAAGTTTTAGCCAATCAGGGACGACAAGCAGAGGACGTTTCGGAAGAAGAAATCACTTGGTTAAAAAAATTGCGTCAGGGTTTAGGCAAAACGCGCCGCAGCTTGGTCAATCAGCTTAAGGCCGTGGTCGGTCAGGGTCCCCTCAATCAAGACGCGGTGGAGGAAATCGAAGCTTTATTGCTTCAGGCCGATGTGGGGGTAGATGCCACCGATTATATTATCACTACCCTCCAAAATAAGCTAAAACAGGAAGCTTTGCCCCCCGAAAAAGCGATCGAATATCTCAAAGAAATTATCCGCGAGATTTTAGATGCACCTTTAGCCAATTATAGCAACCCCGGTTTTGAGCCAGAAAAAGGCAAATTAAATATCTGGATGCTCACAGGAGTTAACGGAGTCGGTAAAACAACGACTATCGGCAAATTAGCACATTTATCTAAACAATCTGGCTATAGCTGTATAATCGCCGCTGCCGACACCTTTCGCGCTGCTGCCGTGGAACAGGTGAAAGTTTGGGGAGAGCGATCGCAAGTTGAAGTCATTGCCAACCCGGGCAAAAATACCGACCCAGCCGCCGTGGTGTACGATGGTATCGAAGCCGCTAAATCCAGGGAGATAGAATTACTCTTAGTGGATACGGCGGGAAGATTGCAGAATAAAAAGAACTTAATGGCAGAATTAAGCAAAATTCGCCGCATTATCGACAAAAAAGCCGAGAGTGCCGTGGTGGAATCCCTTCTAGTTCTCGATGCCACTTTAGGACAAAACGGGCTGCGACAGGCCGAGGTTTTCTCGGAAGCTGCCCAATTAAGCGGCGTGATCCTGACTAAAATCGATGGTACAGCTAAAGGGGGTGTTGCCCTTGCCGTAGCGCGTCAGCTTAACCTACCGATTCGCTTTGTCGGTGCTGGGGAAGGAATCGAGGATCTGCGGCCCTTTTCCAGTTACGAATTCGTGGAAGCTTTACTGAGTGGCGATTAATCTCACCCCGCCTATCTTTCATAATCTTTTCATGGTTGCTTCATAATTGTCTCATTTTTAGCTATGCTAGAACTGGAGACTCGGGGTAACAACTATGCAAAGGACAATTACAGTTAGTCATCTAGGAGTATATTATCGCGGCGTGGAAGCCCTACGGGATATCACCCTGAAAATTCATCCAGGACGATTAACCGGTATTATCGGTCCCAACGGCGCGGGCAAAAGTACCCTGATCAAAGCCATGCTAGGATTAATTCCCGTACAACAGGGAAGCGTTAACTATCAAGGGCAATCTCTACAGGAACAACTGGATAAAGTCGCTTATGTTCCCCAAAGATCTCAAATCGACTGGACCTATCCCGTCACCGCTTGGGATGTGGTAATGATGGGGAGAGTCAGAAAAACCGGTTGGTTTCGTCCTTTTTCCCATATTAGTCGTCAACAGGCTTTAAATGCCCTAGAACGGGTGGAAATGGCTGATTTACGCCATCGTCCCCTCGGTCAGCTGTCGGGGGGACAACAGCAAAGAGTCTTTTTAGCCAGATCTTTGGCCCAAGAAGCGGAGATTTTCTGTTTTGATGAACCTTTCGTTGGGGTAGATCAAAAAACCGAGGGCATCCTTTTTAATATCTTTGGTGAGTTAGCCCAAGAAAATAAAATTGTCCTGGTGGTTAACCATGATTTAGGCGAATCTATCACCTATTTTGCTGATTTAATCCTCTTAAATAAAGAATTGATCCTCGCCGATCAACGGTCTAAGGTCTTAACTGATTTTAATCTCCGGCGCGCCTATGGGGGTAAAGTCTCCTTCTACGATGCCATGACACCACTAGATCATCCCCGATCGAGTCTCGATTATTTCGATCGCCTCTCGAAAAACAATGCGATAAACTAGAAGCGAAGATATTTTGGCTCACTGCCGATAGGGACACCGATGAAAACTATTTCCCCGCAAGAAGTAACAGGAACGATCGAACTGGCTCCTAACTATCGAATTCCCCTGTTTTTGGTAATTTTATCGCTGCCTTTACTCTTTTTACAGGTCTGGCTCGGAATAATTTTCTCCCTGTTAGGGCTATTCTTGATGTTCCAGACTACCCGCATTCGCCTCCAGTTTACCCCCACTTCCCTAGATGTCTATCTGTCCGGGCAACAAATTCGCTCCTTTCCCTACCAAGAATGGCAAAATTGGCGTATTTTCTGGAATAAAGTCCCGATCCTATTTTATTTCAAAGAAATTAACAGCATTCATTTTTTGCCCATTATCTTTGACAGCGCAACCCTGAGACTGTGCCTCGAAAAATACTATCCTTTAGCAGCATCGCCAGCGATCGACTCAGAAGCGAACTAAGATTGAGATAAAATAAAATCTAGCTAATAGCGTCTTAATTGCCTGCCTTGGCCCTTTGTTCGCTCTGCATTTCTAAAGCCGATGAATTCAGAAGATTTTAATGTTTTACCCCTTGACAAAATGACAGACTTACCCAATGAATCTGTCGAAGACTTTAGTTTTGACGATCTCTGGAACGATCGCCCGGTAGAGAATCCCCTGCCATCGGCAATCGCCCCCGAAGGCGAATTAGTTCCCGCAGCGCAGGCGCAACCTCTACGGGCAGAAATCGAGGCTCTAGAACGGCAAAAACAGAGCCTAGCGGCAGAAATATCGGCATTAAAAGCGGAAAGAGAACGCTTGATCGCCGAAGAACTAGGGGATATCAAAGCTCAAATCGAAAGAATGCTCAAGGAAGGCGTAAAAGACCTAGAACAACGCAAACAGGCTTTAGAATTGGCGATCGAACAGTTAGAACGCCGTCGTGAGCGTATTCGGCAGGAAATGCGGAGTAATTTCGCCGGAGTCTCCCAGGACATAGCCGTGCGGGTTCAGGGATTTAAAGACTATCTGGTGGGCAGTTTACAGGATTTGGCTGCGGCTGCCGAACAGTTGGAATTACCCCGTTTTGAAACCCCCGAAAAATCCCCCCGCTCCGTGGAACCTCCCCTGCGGACCGAACGGGAGGAAAACCCGCGCCCATCCCGTGGCAGTCAAGGCCGGGATGATCGGGAAGAAAGTCCCCGTCCCCCCCGCACCAGTAACCAAGGCCAGGATAATTGGCAAGAACCCCGTCGTTCTAACCGTTCGGGTTATGAATCGGAACCGGTGGGACAATCTCCCCCTAGACAGGGCTTTTCTGAGCAAAATCAGCGCATCCAAACTCTTTTAGACCGTTATCGCAGTCGTCCTGACTATTACGGTCCCCCTTGGCAATTACGGCGCACTTTTGAACCAATTCACGCCGAACGGGTGCAACAGTGGTTCTTTAAACAGGGGGGCCGGGGTACTGTTCGCGGTATGGGCAGCCGTCTCCAGAATATTCTGGTGGCTTCGGCAATTATCTCGATTATGGCGGAATTACAGGGCGATCGCTTCCGTTCTCTAGTTCTGGCTAATAGTCCCGAACGTTTAGGCGAATGGCGGCGCGGCCTCCAAGATTGTCTCGGCATTTCCCGCGCCGATTTTGGACCAGACCGCGGCATCGTTCTCTTTGAGTCTCCCGAAGCTTTAATTCAAAAAGCGGAACGTTTAATCGAGGATAAGTATTCACCGCTCATTATCATCGATGATACCGAAGAACGGCTCAATTTCGCTCTTTTACAATTCCCCTACTGGTTAGCTTTTGCCCCTGAACCCCAACAAAGTTCTAGTTATTGGTATTAACTAATTAGGGTTGGCTGAAAATTACTGGAAGCCTTACTAGAAAACGGTTTTGAGACTTTTTTAGCCAAAAAAGTGCCAGAAACAAACGTTGAGAAATCGCTCCGAGGGACTCAAAACCCTTGCACTTTCCGGAGACGAACGCAAAGGGTTCCGCTTCCAGGCACGCCAGGTCATTCTGTTATTCTGACTTCCTCTCCTGTCTCGGAGTCTCCTGTCTCCTGACTCCTAATGGGACTTAGGCGTTTTCGGTCAGCAAAAAAGGCTCAAACCATTACGGGACAAAGGGTTAACCTCGATTTATGATTTTCCTTGATCTATCTGGGTTTCAGCGATTTTGGGCTTC
>NZ_JADBUE010000285.1:0-5375 GCF_020245805.1 Microcystis sp. M179S2
TAGACTGAGCGGATTCACTGCGACTCGCTTTAATCACATTCACGGAACTATCATCAATTTCTTCATCCTCAGTCTAGTCCTTAGCTTGAAATCAGAAGGATTTTAATTTTTATCCCCATTATATAAGTTACGATTCAAGCCTGCGGCTGTGGTAAGTCTTGGCGATTTTTTTTGGCCAAAACCCTTGACAAAATCGGAGACTTGCCCTATACTTCTTGTATGATGGGAATCCGTGCCTGCCTGCAAACCCTTCATTTTTAGGCTAGATACCCTGCTCTGAATCAGAGACGATAATAACCTGTTGATCATGATAGGGCTTTTTCATTTCGCTCATTTTCCCTTCCCTTTGTTTGTCTGTTAGTCACTGCATTACTGTCCTAGCAAAGTCAGAACATTGATAAAGCGCAAATTTACCGACAATATTGCTAATTTAATCGACATTCTCCTGGATGGGATCTCCCGGCGGTGGATGTCGCTTGAGAAGTATGTCAGCTTGGCGAATGTCAATTACCCTCTCTCGATTTAAGTCTAAAGCTGCAATCGTGGCTTTTCCCACTGCCGTCAAGCTAATAATTCCTCGACCGTCTGCCGACCAAATAAAATGGTCTTGCCAACGCTCCCTTCTCGGATTAAACAGAGGTATGTCCTCCCCTAAAGCTAAGTCTTTGATAGAGACCAGATTTCCCTTGCGACGGTTGCAGTGAAAGCAAGCCAAGGCCAAATTATCCAAGCTGTCATCTCCTCCTTGAGTTAAGGGAATGACGTGGTCTATCGTAAAGGCAACATACTGCCATTTTTCTAAGGCATGGCAATACTCGCATAAATAATTGGCGCGGACGCGAATTTCTGATTGGATAACTGAGGAAAACTTTTTAGACATCAAGAGGGGTTTTTGCTGAGATTCCGCAAGGTACGATTGACAAAGCTGAGGTAGTCGTCAATTTCTTCGTAGGCATCGAGTTCTTGCTTTTGTGCGGGGGTAATTGCTGATTCTTTCTCTAGTTGCAGTAATTCTTCAATCCGAGTCTGAACGGCAGTGGAAGCTCGAAATATAGCAACTCCATCTTCTAATTCTAGGCAGACGGCTCCCTCTCTGGCTAGGGCAGAGGGCAAATGATTGAGTTTAGGGATTGCTTGGGGGGTCATTTAGTTACCAGTTATCAGTTATCGATGACTACCGCAGTTCAGTCGGTAGCTTGAAATCAAAAGGATTTTAATTTTTATCCCCATTATATAAGTTACGATTCAAGCCTGCGGCTGTGGTAAGTCTTGGCGATTTTTTTTGGCCAAAACCCTTGACAAAATCGGAGACTTGCCCTATACTTCTTGTATAATGGGAATCCGTGCCTGCCTGCGAACCCTTCATTTTTAGGCTAGATACCCTCAATGCTAGGATAATTGCCCATGTCAGGACAAGCAAGCAATAAACCGCTTTTTTCTCAACACTATCTTGAGCATCGGCTGCCGGATTCTGGGGAATGGCAAGAGGATGTATCCGTGGCATTTTCCCGCTTAGAGAGTCTTTATCAACAAAAAAAGGCGATTTTGCCGACTCTTAACGAAGCGCAAACGGAAGCAGAATTAATACAACCGATTCTAGAAATTCTCGGTTTTAGTTATATACCGCAGGTAAGCAGTAGGGGAAAAGGAAGGTCAGAAAGGCCAGATTATGCCCTATTTGCCACAGAAAATGACCGTTATCAAGCCTATGCTCTCCAGAATAATGAAAGAGCCTTTTATAGTCAAGTTTTAGCGATCGCTGAGGCCAAATACTGGCAACGTTCTCTTAGTGACGTTTCTAAGAATGATCAGCGAGATATCTGGAAAAATAGTAATCCTTCCTTTCAGATCACCAATTATCTCACGGGGACGGGAGTAGATTGGGGTATTCTCACCAATGGTCGAGAATGGCGCTTATATTATCGTCAAGCGTCCTCCACAGCCACGGAATTTTATCTAGTGGACTTGATGGAACTATTAGAAGGGGGAGACCGGCAAAAATTTCCGTATTTCTGGTTATTTTTCCGTCAAGAGGCTTTTATTAAGGATATTCACGGTCAGAATTTCCTTGAACGGGTGCGGGAGGAGAGTACCACCTATGCCACCAGAGTGGGTAACGAGTTAAAAGAGTTAGTCTTCGATCGCATTTTTCCCGATATTTCTCAAGGTTTTGTATCATTAAATACAGACATACAGCCAGATTTATTGTACGAAGCGAGTTTATCCCTGCTGTATAAATTATTATTTCTGCTCTACGCAGAAGCGCGGGACTTGCTGCCGGTGAGGGGAGACTATCGCGATTACAGCTTATTGCAAAAGACGCGAGAAATTGCCGTTAAAATCGATCGTCAGCAGGTCTTTAGTGGCACCTCGACGGGAATATACGATGCTCTCCTCAGTTTATTTCGCATTGTCGATCGAGGGGATGCTAATTTAGCCGTACCTCGTTACAACGGGGGTTTATTTGACATGGAAGAAGGCCGGGTGAATTGTTTTCTCGGTCAATATAAGTTATCCGATGCGGTTTTAGCGCCCATTTTAGACAAGTTAGCACGTTTTGAGGGACAGCCGATCGACTATAGTTTTTTAGGTGTGCGACAGTTAGGATCAATTTACGAGGGATTACTGGAATATCGCATCGTGATTGAGGGGGAATCGGTGCATCTGGAAAATGATCGGGGAGAAAGAAAAGCCACCGGTTCCTATTACACTCCCGATTACATTGTTAAATATATTGTCAGCCATACCCTCAAACCAATTTTAGAGCAAAGAGCGCGACAGTTCGGGGATGTGATGACAGAAATCGCCACCCGAAGACAAGAAAGCAGCGATAGACGTTTAGGAAATCTCAGTCAGCAGGGATTAGAAAAAGAGCTACAACGCTTAGAAAAAAAAGCGATCACCACCTTACTTGATCTTAAACTCTGTGACCCCGCCATGGGAAGCGGACATTTTTTAGTAGAAGCAGTGGACTATCTCACCGATGAGTTAATCCAGATTCTCAATCTTTATCCCGAAGATAATCCCGTTTTAACCATGTTGGAAACCACCCGACAAAACATTATCGACAATCTCCAACAACAGGGAATTATTCTCGATTCTCCCACCCTTGAACCCACGCAATTATTACAGAGAGTGGTGATGAAGCGCTGTATTTATGGGGTGGATATCAATCCGATGGCCGTAGAATTGGCCAAAGTTAGTCTCTGGTTACATTCTTTCACAGTGGGCGCACCTTTGAGTTTTTTGGATCATCATTTACGTTGTGGGAACTCTCTGATCGGAACTACCGCCAAGGACGCAGAAGCCGCTATGATCGAGGAAGAAAGTGGTCAATTAACTCTTTTAACTGGCCCTTTTGTTGGGTTACTTCGGGCAGCAGAAATTATGCGGGGAATTAGTACCCTCAGCGATGCGACTTTTGCTGAAGTGGAAACAAGTGAACAGTTATTCCGTGATTTTGATAGTCAAGCTAAACCCTACAAGCGTTTATTAGATGTTTTCCTTTCTCGCTTTTTTGGGGTTAAAACTGCTATCGAGTTTCTGCAGCGCTACGGTGGTAATATATCGGCAATTAATTGGGATAAGTTACCCCGATCAGATCAAGGAATTTTAGACCAAGCAGCTAGTTTATATAAAAGTAAGCGCTTTTTTCATTGGGATCTGGAATTTCCTGAAGTTTTTATCGATCTTGATTCCGCTTCTTGGAAGGATAACCCCGGTTTTGATGCTGTAATCGGTAATCCTCCTTGGGGTTGTACTCTTAGTAAAGAAGAAAAGAAATTCTTGCAAAATTATTTTAAAATTAATAGCTTAAATAACCTTGATTCTTATGCACTATTTACTCAAGCATCAATGATTAGAACTAATCAAAATGGTAGATGTGGTCATATTATCCCTGATACTTTACTTCGCAAAGAAGATTTAAGAGAATTGCGAAAACATTTAATTTTTGAAAGTACAATTGAAGAATTAATTGAAACCGGACCAGTATTTAAAGAGGTCAGAGATACATGGTGTTTAATTTTAATAGTCACACATCAACAACCATCTAAATATCACCGTATTCAACATAAAAAAATTAGTAGATTTATCGTCTCGGTGGAAGAAAGATTAGAAAAATTTGGTCTTCAAGAATGGTCGCAGAATACCAAATCGGCACAATTACAATGGGCAAGAAAACAGGATCATATTATCGGTTATAATGCCTCTAGATGTGAACAAAGTATTATTCAAAAAATAGAAAATAACTCAGAGACATTAAGAAATAGCTCTTTGAAATTTATAATCTCTAGAGGAGAAGAAGGAAGTAAACAAAAATTAACCCCTGATCCAAAGGGTAATTTCATGATAGTCATTCCAGAAGATATTAATCGGTATGAAATTAATGACGGGGTATTAATTAAATCTAGTGAATTAACCCCTATTAAGATGCAAAAATTTTATTCATGTCCCAAAATATGGTGTATTCGCATTCAAAAGCTACGCTGGAAACAGAGAATAGTTTGTAGTTTTGATCCTAGAGATAACTCTGCGGGTATGAAAACGCTTCAAATTATTATTTCATACTCTAACCAAAAAGATAACTTGCTTTTCGCATCTACCTTATTAAGCTCTAAATTACTTAATTTTTGGTGTGAAGACTATTTAGTTGATGACATGAATAAAAGCTATTTAGAAAAAATACCCATCCGAAAAATATCTTTTAACACCAATAGCGATCGCCGTCAACAGTGTTTAGAGAAACTTATCAAAAGTTATCAAGAAAAGCAAGAGATATTAAAAGAAATCGAGGAGCATATTAGGAGAGAGGAAACCGATATAGTCCATGATATTCTGTCCTACTTAGCAGAACAGATGATCGAGATAAATCGGGAAAAACAAAAAGAAATCAAAAGCTTTTTGAGATATTTAGAGAGAATAATCGGCAGTGCGATCGATAATTTAACCAACAAATCAAAAATCCAAAACTATCTCGGTGACTACCAAAAAAGCGAACCTCATCTTAGCTGCGATCAACTGTGGGAGATACTGAAAAAGAACAAAAAGAAAATTAGCGTTAACTTGTTAGATCGTCAAATACAGGAAACCCTAGAAAAAGAATATCAAACCAGTCTCGATAAACTTTTGCCCCTAAAACAACAATTAAGCACCACCGATGAATTGATCGATCTAATTGTTTATAAACTCTATGGATTAAGCGAGGAAGAAATTAAAATTATTGAAGGGAGAGAGTGAAAAAAGAATCAGCTGCCCGCGTATTTAAATTATACTAAATCTGGTTATTAAAGACTGATTATTTATTCCCCTTTTTGCATGAGTGCATGAGTAGAAAACGGGTTTCTCGGAGAAACCCGTTTTCTGTGCGTTACTCA
>NZ_JADBUE010000286.1:0-49607 GCF_020245805.1 Microcystis sp. M179S2
AACATCCCTGTGCATAGTTTTCGGACTTTGTTGGAAGACCTGGGGACAATTTGCTTGAATACAGTAGAATGTACGATTAGAGAGGGAAGTTATCGTTTTTCTAAGATAACTCGACCGACCCAACTGCAACAATCATGCGTTAGATTTATTAGGGGTTTCCCTGATTTGTACCCAGTAACGGGGCATCAGAAATTCTCTTAATCCCTCCTACAGCATAGGTTATGGCCTTTTGTCAACGGGGAAGTCCAGTTATTAAGCTGACGTGGAGATGCTTAAAGGGAGCATCTTGCTTTTCCAAATAAGTTTTTGGACAATTCACAGTAAATATCTACAGATTTGACCGTTGGGCGGGTCTAGGCTTAACCATAGTCTCTGTATCGGTTTCAGGCTTTTCTTCTCATTTTAACTCTCTTAGATTGATGAAAGAGAGATAAGTTGTGTTGAGAAATGTGTAGAGTTGCGGCCGACCCTTGACTGGAACCCAAGCTCTCGTGATAACTTGTAAAGGAGTTATCGACAAGACACCATCAGCTAGACAACCCTTCCAGTTTCTCTATGTTTCATCCTAACCAATCGGAAACCCGTGAAGATATCCGCGAGTATGTAGCTCAACTACAGCTTCACATGGCTTTACAAGCTCGTAATCTCGTGCCTAGTCTGACTAATACTAGCGATAGTCGCGAGAAACTGCTGCAGGATACCCAAGCAACCATCGAAAAAATCGTTTCCCGTCATTTCTAGTTGACCGATTTTACCATAGTCAATTGAGCGGCAGGACAGGCAATACAATTGCCACTGCGCCAAGGGATTATCTAATGCAACCTGGGGAGTATTTTCGCCTCTCTTGGGTTTATGGTGATGGGCAAATCTTATGCAAGAGGGGGATTATAGGCCCCCACCAATCATAGCAGCCGCAGTGCAGGGTCGCAAAGTGGTCAGTGCTTGCGCCCATAATGTGATGCGGTCAACATTTTTCACCCAAGGACCCAGAGGGCCATCTTTTCTTGATTAGGTAAAAATTTCCCGACTGTCTCCTCAATTCTAGTCTCAACTTTACCATCGCTCTCGGGAATCTTATCTTTAGAATGACTGCCTAGCTAAACGGCTGCCCATTTATTGACTTAAATCTGTAATATGCCAGCAATTTTTTTCATTATTAACCACATGACAAAGTGGCCACTGCTGTGGTATTAATTTAGGATAGGAAGTTTTCGGGAGTCAGTCGTCGGTCGTTCATACCAAATTAGCCTACACTTCATCTTGATAAGAAAGGCTATATTTTTTGCAGCTTCTTAGGGAAATTATGACCACTAATCCTCTTAACTCGCTCATTTTAGAGCAGATTATAGCGTTTTTCAGTCGGCTGAGGTACAAAAGTTATGGTTTTTAGGCAAAAGGCAAGGGGCAAAAGGCTTCGGCCGTTAGCTCAGCATTCGACTTAGCTCGCCGAACGTCCGAAGTCTCACGCCGAAGTCCGAACGGCAAAAGGGAAGAAAAATAGGCGTACCTCACTAGCTTAGGAAACGCTATAAGATTTTTTTTAAAGGTCTAAAAAAACTATTTACCAACGCTATATTATAGATAGAAAAACTGCGTGGATATTAGAAAGTAAAATGGAAGAGCTAGATGAGGATCGGCTTGAACTTTTAGAACGACGGCTTGCTGATCGGGTGACGGAGCGAGTTCGTTCAGAGTTGTTGAAATTGTATGCAGCTATGGGGGCAACAGCGTTTAGTGTACTCGGTTTGGTCGGCTGGAATGTTTTCCAAAATCTTGAGTCTGGTATCAAAGAAAATATCAAAGATAATTTAGAGAAAGAGATTAAACCAACACGAATCCAAATCAATAAGCAGCTTGCAGAGACGGAAGTTTTAGCAAAACAAGCAAACGGGATTGTGGAAAAGGTAAAAAAACAATTAGATGCCTTCCAGCCGCAAGCTGAGAACCTGGACAATAACATTAAACTGATGGAAGAACTGAGTGTAGGAGTACAAGAACTGAGTGTAGGAGTACAAGAACTGAATACAAACTTAAGATCAGTACAAGGTTCAACTGAGAGAGATTTGGAGCCGACCGCCTCAAGCGTAAAGTCTCTTCAACGCCAACTGACAGAGTTAGCTATACAGGTAGATAAACTGAATACTATCGTCACAGTTAGTGTACAAAAACCGGGGGGCGAATCAGCACAGGCTGCCCAGCAAAGGAAAGCTGCTATTCAGTCCGTGATTTCAGCAACCCAGAAAGCAGAGCAAAGTTTAGCAAAAAAACGTGAAAGGACAACGGTGTTCTTCCAGTTCGCAGGGGGGAAACGTGAGCAGGCAAAGGCTCTATCGAAGGCCCTCAAAAAAGCAGACTATATTGTTCCTGGAGAAGAGAGGGAGGGTGGAGCCGCTGGTAAGCACCAAGTTCGATACTTCTACACTCCAGATAAGGAGGCAGCAGAAAATCTCGCCCAAGATGCGACCCGTGCTTTGCGGAATCTCGGATATTCTATTAGTCAAGTTCCTAATATTGAAGCAATACCTTTTGTATCTTATAGCGGGAAAAAGCCTAGTCAGGGAACTGTTGAATTATGGTTAGAAATTCCTTCAAGGTAGATTATTTATCGACGATAGGATATTCCTCTTTGCTGATAAGCATATTGTGTTGTTTGTCAACGAATCGGGCTATTTTCACTTAATGCGGCGTGCAGTGCCATTGTAAGGACTCTTAACCACAGGTAGGAAAGCGATCGCTTCTTATTGGGCGATCTGGCTCTGAGGTTGGGGAGGGCGAGTGCCAACGCAGTCAGACTGGCAATGCTACAGTCAGGAGGTTGGCAAAGTTCATGGCATAGGCGAGATGCTGAGAGGTTTATATCATTTCTCTAAATGAAAACTACATATCGAATTTAAGTCCCCCCAAATCCCCCTTAAAAAGGGGGATTTAGGGGGATTAAACTTCTGTAGTCAGACTTTGGAGAATTGGTATAAGAAAAAACTGGAAAAATTAGCTAAATAATCATTCAATTTCGGGGGGTGAATAGCTCCAAGGTGATTCTCAATTTTTTTAGGGAAAGAACGACCACATCTCATCATGAGCGATAATTAATTTATCTTGAGGTTTTGCCAAAACCCCGATCTGACGAGGAACAGCTGCATCTAAATCATTGGCAACTATTGTCAACTCCGCCCATAGTATATATGATAGTTGAACTCTAATTTAGGATCTAGCTGGGTCTAGAGAGGATAACATGGATAAGATCAAGGTAGGATTGTTGTTTGGTGGTCGATCGGGAGAACACGAGGTATCTATCAATTCGGCTCGATCGATCCTGCAAGCTTTTAATTATCCCGAAAATCTTGACAAATACGCCGTTACCCCCTTCTATATCGATAAAAATGGCTGTTGGCATTCGGCAGCAACTGCTAGACAAATTTTAACCTCTGGGCAACCCCTAGCTATTGAGAGTAATATAAAAGTCAATATCTGGCAATTTCCCCCAGAAGTGAGGGAAATGGAGGTTTGGTTTCCAATTCTCCACGGACCGAATGGAGAAGACGGCACTTTACAAGGATTACTCACTCTCATGCGGGTTGCTTTTGTGGGTAGTGGGGTACTGGGTTCATGCCTAGGCATGGATAAAATTGCCATGAAAACTGCTTTTGCAGCCGCTGGATTACCCCAAGTTAAGTATAAGGCTATAACCCGCTCGCAAGTGTGGTCAAATGCCTGTGTTTTTCCGCAATTGTGCGATCAAATCGCCGAGGAAATAGGTTATCCTTGTTTTATTAAACCGGCTAATTTAGGTTCTTCGGTGGGTATTAGTAAAGCACGCAACCGGCAAGAATTAGAGGCTGCTTTAGATAGTGCTGCTAGTTATGATCGACGGATTATTGTTGAAGCAGGAGTAACCGCAAGGGAGATCGAATGTGCGGTTTTAGGTAATGATAATCCCCAAGCTTCTTTGGTGGGAGAAATTACTTTTGATAGTGATTTTTATGACTATGAAACTAAATATACTGACGGGCGATCGAGTATGGTGATTCCCGCTAATATTCCTGATAAAATTGCTAATCAAGTGCGAGAAATGGCTGTAGAAGCATTTAAAGCTGTGGATGCTGCGGGATTGTCGCGGGTGGATTTTTTCTATGTGGAAAAGACTGGGGAAGTGTTGATCAATGAAATTAATACTCTGCCGGGGTTTACTAATTTTAGTATGTATCCCCAACTCTGGAAAGCCACCGGTTTAGAGTTTGATAAATTGGTCGATAAGTTAGTACAATTAGCCTTAGAAAGACAGGAAAAATAAGGTTAAATTACCAACATTTCTAGGATAGGAATTACCTATCCTAGAGATATTTATCAATTAGATAGTTTCGGGATCAATGCCCAATTCTCGTAATTTTTGGGCTAATTTTTCCTTTTCTAAGATAGCTTGTTCTTTTTCGAGGATAGCCTGTTCCTTCGCTTGTCGTTCCTGTTCCCTTTCTAAAAGAATCTGTTCCTTTGCTTGTCTTTGCTCTAATTCAGCTTCTTGGGGAGTGGGAACCAATTGACCATCGGTGGTAAAATAACGCAGTTTACGGTCAAAAATGCCTAAATAGAGTTCTAATTGTTCACTCCATAAATAGCCGTTTTCATTAGCAGCAATAGCCTGATATTGTCCCGCAATTAGTCTAAATCCTTGCAATTCTAAGGTATTAGGATCGAACCAGAAATAGTTAGGAGTGCGAAAGGTATTTTGATAGAGAATTTTCTTTTTAGTGCGGTCAATATTGGCCGTAGAATCGGAAAGAATCTCCACGATCACATTGGGATATTTACCCTGTTCTCCCCAGACTACCCAACTTTTGCGGGGACGTTTTTCTGTATCTAAAACCACAAAAAAATCAGGACCACAAAAATCACGTTTTTTCAGTTGTTCTTCGTTATAGTAGATAGTCAGATTACCGGAAGCATAGTAATCGTTTTTCTCTTGCCATAATAATTCTAGACAACTGAGGAGAATTATGATCTGTTGCAGGTGTAAATCACTTTCCAAGGGTGGTTCATCACTCCATAAATCGGTGGGGGGACAGGTAACTTCCGGTAAAATGTCGAGAGTTGTCATAGTTTTTCCCCGTTATACTAGCTTGGTTTAATTATAACTGTTACGCTCTTTTCTGGTCATAGAAAACTAACTTTTGGCTGACTCACGAGTAAAACTGTAGATAATTTGGGTAGCTAATTGTGGTAATTGTGAGAAATCTTCATCGGACATTTTTTGACGATCAAGTTTCATTTGTAATCCCGTCATCGAATCGTCTCCGTCGGAAATTAAAAATTCTAGGCGTTCAATTTCCGACCAATCTTTAATGTCATTTAATATCTTGTCAATAACCAGAAGATAAGGATGGGAAGGATTTTTATACCAATTACTGCTGACACCCTGACGAATATCTAAACCTAAATGTACGATCAAAGGGGCGCGATCAAAAAGGGCATTGGCTACCGGTCGGGTTTCTTCTTGGAGAGATAATTGATTAGCGCGACTTAACTGCCGTAATTTCTCTAATTGATGATATCTTTGCGAAATTGACGGCGGATTTTCCCCCCAACTGAGAGCGATGGTGACTAGATAGGTTTGTAGGAATAGATGTCCTAACTTTTCCGCTTTTGTGGCCAGATAATTGGAATTATAATCATTAGCCTCGATCAGCAAAGGTACTCGCTCGACTATTTCCAAACCATAGCCTTTTAATCCGGCAATTTTACGGGGATTATTGGTAATTAAACGAATATTTCTCACCCCCAAATCGTTGAGCATTTGCGCTCCCATGCCGTAATCGCGCAAATCGGCGGGAAATCCTAACCTTTCGTTGGCTTCCACCGTATCTAGTCCTATATCCTGTAAAGAATAGGCTTTTAGCTTATTAATTAAGCCAATTCCCCGTCCTTCCTGTCGCAGGTAAACCACCACCCCCAAACCGTTTTTTTCGATCATTTTTAGGGCAGTTTGTAACTGTTGGCGACAATCGCAACGCAAGGATCCCAAAGCATCCCCGGTCAGACATTCTGAGTGCATTCGTACCATTACAGGTTGATCGCCAAAGAGAGCGGGATCGCCTTTCACAATAGCGATGTGTTCGGTTTGATCTAATAAATTTCGGTAGGCATAAAGCTGAAAAGTGCCGAATTGACTGGGAAAATCACAGACCGTTTCCCGATGGACAAAGCGATCGTGTTTTAAGCGATAACCGATCAGATCGGCAATGCTAATTAACCTGAGATTATGTTGACGAGCGTATTCAAATAGTTGCGGTAAACGGGCCATGGAACCATCGGGATTTTGGATCTCACAGATAACTCCCGCCGGATACAACCCGGCTAACCGAGCTAGATCCACGGCCGCCTCCGTATGACCGGCACGTTTTAAGACCCCACCGGCTTTAGCACGAATCGGGAAGACATGACCGGGACGGGTGAGATCGTCGGGACGAGTGACCGGATTAATGGCAACTTGCACGGTTTTCGCCCGATCTTCTGCCGAAATGCCAGTTTTAACCCCTAAATGGGGAGCGGCATCGATGCTAACAGTAAAAGCGGTTTGATTGCTATCGGTGTTTTTTGTCACCATCAAGGGTAATTCGAGAGCATCAAGACGCTCTCCTGTCATGGCCAGACAGATTAAACCGCGAGCTTGCACTGCCATGAAGTTAATCAGATCGGGGGTGGCAAATTGGGCCGCACAGATTAGATCTCCTTCATTTTCGCGATTCTCATCATCAACTACGACAATGGCACGTCCGGCTTTGATTTCCGCTAAGGCAGTATCGATAGAGTCAAAAGCGATCGAAGTGACAGTCACAGGCATTAAAACGAGGGAATTATTTTCATTCTACAGGTTTGCTCGATCTGCTGAGGGTCAATTTCTGCCAGTTCCCTAGAAAAAAGTCTCCCGGTGAACCTGACGGCTGCCCGGGAGACTTTTAGTTATCTTAAGCTAGAAAATTAGTTCAAACTAGCGGGGGTGATGCTGGCAACTTTGCCACCGAGACGGTTGATCTGTTGCAGGGTGTTATTTAACTGTTCAAAGGGGACGATAACCGCTTTGCTACTGCGACGGACACTGGGATAACCCGGTTTGCTGATGGCGGCAATTTCCACGCGATAGAGCTTACCCACATTACCATAGGCCACACTACCACCAAGAGCTTTACTGGGGGTGTTGCGTTGACCGGAGGGACGATAGGCCCAACCATCGCTGCCACCAGAGGGACCGACCACTGCCGAAGCGCCGTTTTGAGCTAATTCCACCGCTAAACGGGAGGTTTTGCCGGCAATCTGAGAGCGATCGCTGTTGGCATAACCGCGATAGAGTTGGAACATCCGGGTAAATCCCACGGTTTTTTGACCGGGTTGGCTGGCAAAACCGCGATAGTAGGGAACGATGCTATCGCCGAAGTTTTCGGTATATTCGGCGGAATCGATGTAGGAGTCGATATCGGCCTCGAATCCTTTGTTTTCGTAGAGATCGAGGTGATAGACCACTTCCGACTCATCGTAGGGAGCGCGACCTAAAAGATGTTTGATATTAAGTTCGATGACGCGGGTTTGGAAGTTACCGTAGAAGAATTTGTTCTTATACAGTTCCGATTTGGCCACGGCGCGGACGAATTCCCGCACGGTGATCGAACCATTGCAGAGTAACGATTCGGCACTGGTAAGGCGCTCGGAACGCATGATATAGTCATTGCCTAGCACCTGACGATAGACAGCGCGAATAACCGCCTGTGCGTCGTCACGGGACCAATCGGGACGTAATTCCACGGGAGCAACCTCGCTAAAAGCGGTTGTCCCTAAACGGGAAGCTGCGGTAGTAATTGCCACTAAAGTTCTCCTACAAAAAAATGATCATTTTCTGACCGCTCAAAGCTAGGCGAGGATCAGTTCGATTACCTGGCCGCCTTGACGGTTGATTTCTTGCAATTTGTTCGATAGTTGCTCGTAGGCAACGAGATACTCGCTCACACTGCGACGCACACGGGTTTTTCGTCCCGCTTTTGCGCCACTCACCACGCGCAAGCGATAGAATTTGCCCCGATCGCCCCCAGCTAATCCGGTTAAGGATTGACCAGTTCCGTTAATATAAACGGGGGAAGCACTGTTATAGGCTAGTTCCCTGGTCAGTTTTCCCTCTTTTAACGGCGCCCGATCGCTGGTCGCATAACCGCGATAGACTTGGAACAGCCGACTAAAACCGACGGTTTTCTGACCGGTTTGGCTGGCGAAACCGCGATAGTAGGGGACAATGTTCTCACCGAAATGTTGGTTGTATTCGGGGGAATCGAAATAGGAATTAATTTCTGCTTCGTAACCCTGTTGATTGTAGAGATCGGTGTGGAAAGCGATCTCAGCTTGATCGTAGGGAGCGCGACCGAGCAGGTGTTTATAATTCAACTCGATCAAGCGATTTTGGGGATTGCTGTGGAAAAATTTCTGCCGATATAATTCTGATTGAGCGATCGCCCGAACAAAATCCCTGACGCTAATCGAACGATTGCGTAAGAGGGATTCTAGGCTGATCAGGCGCTCGCTGGACATCAGATGCTCGTTGCCCAAGATCTGTCGATAGGCCCCGCGGATCACCACTTCTACCTGTTCATCACTGTCGGTGGAGCGTAATTCCAAGCGGGGGGAACCGTTGTAGGGTTCAAATCCCAGTCTTTGGGCCGCTATCAAGCTAGTCATCGTCGATCCTCCTGAAACTAACCTTTAATGGATATAACAAGGTCTGGAAGAACAGGTGATTGCTAACCCTTTTGCTAACAACCTCCTGTCTTTCCAGACCAGCAGTTTTTTCGATCGGACTAGCTGAGAGCGTTGATAGCGTAGTCGATATAGGAGTTGGCTTCTACCGCAGGGTCGCCACTTAAACCATGGTTGGCTTTGATGTATTTGAGGGCTTCGATGTACCAGCTAGGAGACAGGTCGAAGGTGCGGTTGATTTCGTCGATACCAGCGATGAGGTACTCGTCCATCGGACCGGTTCCACCAGCAACTAAGCAGTAGGTCACCATGCGGAGGTAGTAACCGATGTCACGAGCGCATTTGTCTTTACCGCGTTGATCCGCCGCAAAGTTAGCCCCTTGCATTTGGGTGGTGTAGGGGTACTTGTTGTACACGGCTTGAGCAGCACCAGAGATCAAAGAACTGGCTCTTTCGGTCAACACTTTAGCGGCGCTGAGGCTGGCAGAAGCTTGACGAAAACGACCGAAAGCAACTTGGATTTCGGTGCTGCTTAAGAAACGTCCTTGAGAATCAGCGGCTGCTACGGCTTCGGTAAGGGGGGTTTTCATTGTTTGGTATCTCCCAATAATCTTGCAATAAGTTTCCTACGGTTCAATTGAGACTAGCCCCAGGGACTAGGCGACAGCAGCGGCGGCGCGGTCGAAGTAGCTGGCAATTTCAGACATTAAAGCACTGCAATCGCCGGGGGTGACACCGTTGCGATCGTTAGCGATGGACAAAGCAGCTTCTTTCATTTTGCTTACGCCAGCAGCTACGGAAGCTCCTGGTACTCCTAAAGCTACATAGGTTTCGCGCAGACCATTTAAGCAACGATCATCGAGAACACTGCCGTCGCCAGAGAAGGTAGCGTAGGTGACATAGCGCAAGATGATTTCCATGTCCCGTAAGCAAGCGGCCATACGACGGCTGGTGTAGGCATTACCACCGGGGGTGATCAGTTGGGGCTGTTCAGCGAACAGGCTACGAGCGGCGTTGGCAACGATGGTGGAAGCGTTACTGGTGATCCGGTTAACAGAGTCCATCCGTTTGTTGCTGTCGGCAACCATGGCGCTGAGAGCGTCTAGTTGGGAAGAGCTTAAATATTCGCCGCGAGCATCAGCTTGGGATACTACCCGGGTGAATGCGTCAAACATTGTGACAATCTCCTAAATTTAAATGGGATTTGCTTGCAATTAAAAGGTTTTCCCTCTTAAGGGATTTCACGGTGAGCCTAGACTAGCCTTGACCGCGATTGTTGCGACCTACTTTAAGAAACCTGAAAAAACTTCATGGCTCTCTCATAAATCACCTAAGGAGGTTAAACAAGTATCCAGCTTAACTTTTGTCTGTTATCTTGGCCCCTCAAATTAAATTTATACACTGCTGTCGAAACTTTGTTTGTTACATATTATTAAGTTTTTTGCTGTCTTTTTGTAACAGTCACTTAACAATAACTCGATCGAGTTGGTCATCAATTCCTGACCATGGCTCAAAGCCTCTCACCGTCGGGAAATCAGAGACAGCAAGGCTTTAAGGGTATAAAGGGCAGCAAGATAAAAATTTTAAGTTTTTTTTAATATTTCCCCGCTTTCCCTTCCCCTATTGCCCAAGGATTGCCCTTTCCGGCGCTCAAATTACGATGAAGTTTTGTAAAGAAGGGTGTGGGGAGTGGGGAGTGGGGGAGTGGGGAAGTGGGGAGCGGGGAAGTGGGGGTGTGGGGAAGTGGGGAGCGGGGAAGTGGGGGTGTGGGGAAGTGGGGAAGCTGTCTCATCACCCTATCACCCCAAAACCCTATCACCCCAAAACCCTATCACCCTATCTCCTGACGACCAACGACCGACGACCGACGTTAAACTAGAAATCGGTGCTCAAAAAATCTAGCCGTCCGAACCCGATGATTTCCTCCTTTCCCGTTCCTAATAGCTTAAATTGCCCTCAAATTCGCCTTGCCATTCGTTGCCTGCAGCCGCAATTAGTCCACTGGCGCCGACAAATACACCAAAAACCAGAACTAGGCTTTCAAGAACATCTCACCGCCTCCTTAATCAGTCAAACCCTGACTAAATACGGAATTGAGCATCAAACCGGCATCGCCGGCACCGGAATTGTCGCCACCATCGAAGGCAGTCAACCGGGGCCAGTTTTAGCCCTGCGGGCCGATATGGATGCACTACCGATCGCCGAAGAAAACCAAGTCCCCTATCGTTCCCAACATCCGGGCCAAATGCACGCCTGTGGTCACGATGGCCACACAGCGATCGCCCTCGGCACAGCAGTTTACATAGCACAAAACCGTCACGATGTCAAGGGGACAGTAAAAATTATTTTCCAACCCGCCGAAGAGGGGCCGGGGGGGGCGAAACCGATGATCGAAGCGGGAGTGCTGAAAAATCCCGACGTGGAGGGAATTATCGGGCTGCATCTCTGGAATAATCTGCCTTTAGGGACAGTGGGCGTGAAAAATGGTCCGTTAATGGCGGCGGTGGAATGTTTCGATCTCCAGATTCAAGGCCGGGGCGGCCACGGGGCAATTCCCCATCAAACCGTCGATTCACTACTGGTGGCGGCCCAAATCGTCAACGCCTTGCAAACCATCGTCGCCCGCAACCTCAACCCCCTCGATGCTGCCGTGGTGACTGTGGGTAAATTAGCAGCGGGAACCGCTAGAAACGTGATCGCCGATAGTGCTAATCTCAGTGGGACGGTGCGCTATTTCAATCCCCAGTTAGGGGGCTATTTCCGACAACGGATGGCAGAAATTATCGCGGGCATCTGCCAAAGTCAGGGGGCTAGTTATCAATTCGATTACTGGCAATTGTATCCCCCGGTAATCAATCATGATCAGATGGCGGAATTAGTGCGCTCAATCGCCGCACAAGTGGTGGAAACCCCGGCCGGAATCGTTCCCGAATGTCAAACCATGGGAGGGGAAGATATGTCATTCTTTTTACAGGAAGTACCAGGCTGTTATTTCTTCTTGGGGTCTGCCAATCCCGAATTAGGATTAGCCTATCCCCACCATCATCCCCGCTTTGATTTTGATGAATCGGTGTTAGCGATGGGAGTCGAGATTTTTGTCCGTTGCGTCGAAAAATTCGGCAACTCTAGGACTTTCTAGAAATCCGTTCAAGGTGAACAGTTTTTGTCAAACCTGAAACCGCTAAACTGATCACTGAATCAGACGAGTAAAAAAACGCATGAATAATAATATCCAGGAAAACGATGCCCAACGGGTGAAAATCCTCAGCGAGGCCCTACCCTATATACAAGAATTTCGCGGTCGTACCGTAGTGGTTAAATACGGTGGTGCGGCCATGAATAACAGCGATATCAAAGACACGGTCATGCGAGATATCGTTTTTCTCTCCTGTGTGGGGGTTCGTCCCGTTATTGTCCACGGCGGCGGTCCAGAAATCAATAGTTGGCTGGATAAATTAGGCATTGAACCCCAATTTAAAGACGGTTTACGCGTCACCGATGCCGACACCATGGATGTGGTAGAAATGGTGCTGGTGGGACGCGTCAATAAAGAAATTGTTGCCCTGATCAATCAAGCCGGCGGTAAAGCGGTAGGATTATGCGGTAAGGATGGCAATCTGATCACTGCTCGTCCCGTGGGTAAAGAGGGCATTGGTTTTGTTGGAGAAGTCAGCAGTGTCGATACTAGCGTCGTCGAATCCTTGGTCAATAGTGGCTATATTCCCGTGATTTCCAGTGTGGCCGCCGATGAAACCGGCCAAGCTCATAATATCAATGCCGATACGGTAGCCGGAGAAATAGCGGCGGCTTTAGGGGCAGCTAAACTGATTTTGATGACCGATACAGCCGGAATTTTAGAGAATTACAAGGATCCTTCCACTTTATTGGCTAAATTAGATATCCAACAGGCCCGGGAGTTGATTCAAAAAGGCATCGTTGCCGGCGGGATGATTCCCAAAGTTGGCTGCTGCGTGCGATCGCTAGCCCAGGGAGTTCAGGCTGCTCATATTATCGATGGTCGTCTTCCCCACGCCCTTTTACTGGAAATTTTCACCGATCAAGGCATCGGTTCCATGATTGTGGCCTCCAGTTATACTAATCTATAGTAGTAATTACCGTACTTTTGGTTAAAAAGACTTGCCTAAAACCAGAGATCTGGTGTACAAGTAAGTTAATAAACGCGCTTCTCGCTCCTTTGTAATGGCAAAAGTCTTAGTCTTGAGTTAGTTTAGCCGGGAAGCGCAAAATCCGAAGTTTTCATAGCAATTGAATTTATGACCAAACAAGCTGTAGCTCACCCGATGGTGAAGTTTCAACGCAAGGTTAGCAAGTGGATAGATGCAAAAGTAGTCAAACCTAGCGATAGTATCTGGAAACTGGCTCTTTTATACGGAGATGAGTGGGGATACTGGAAGCAAGAGTTGCTCGATTTCGGTTTCTCCATGCAAGACCCTCTCAGCGAAGTGGTAGCGGTAGAAGCTTGGGACGAGGAATAAGCGACCATCGACTCAAAAGCCGCTTTCTACCAAGATTATCGCCATGGGATCGACTCCGATTATCCTTTCCGCTCTGGTTATCTTATCCTTAAGCGCGAGTTGTTCTCCCGGGACCGAAACCCAACCACCGCCACCGGCGGCCCGTACTACTACCGTCAACGTCACCAGGGCTAAACCAGCAACCATCGAACGCAATCTCGATTACACAGGAACCACCCGACCTTTAAAAGTCGTTTCTCTGCGATCGCAAGCCACGGGTCAGTTACTCAATCTCCTCGTCGATGTGGGAGATGAGGTGCAATTAGGGCAAATCCTCGCCCGTGTTGATGATCGTCTCCTCGCCACCGTTGTCCTGCAAGAAAAAGCCGCCTTGTCGGCCTTAGAAGCGGAATTAGCCCGGGCGAGAATTGAAGTCAGTAACGCTGAAATTGAAGTGGAGCGCCTACAACTACAATACCAACAGACCAAAAATGATGCCGAGCGCCTGCAAAAATTAGCCCTAGAAGGGGCGATTCCCCTGCAACAGGGCGAAACAGCCCAAACCACGGCGGCAGTAGCTTTAAAAGCCGTTAATAGCGGGCGATCAAGAATTAAAGTCGAGGAGCAGGTAGTGGCGGCAATTATCGGGAGAATTGCCGCCCAAAAATCGGTCATCGCTCAGGAACAACAACGTCAGGCCTACGCTATTCTTAAATCACCAGCGACGGGGATAGTTATCGAAAAACTGAAAGAGCCGGGGGATTTAGTCAGTATCGGCGATGAAGTCCTCAAAATTGGCGATTTTCAACAGGTCAAGGTGGTAGTATTATTATCGGAATTGGATTTAAAAACGATTAATTTAGGACAAAAGGTTAATGTCAGCCTTGATGCTTTCGGTGAGAGAAATTTTTCCGGTCGCATCACCAGGATTTTTCCCCTCAGCCAAGGCACGGCCCGGCGGATTCCCGTGGAGATTGCTCTACCCAATGGGGATGGTTTAATCAAAGGGGGATTATTGGCCCGGGTACGGTTTAATAATAATTCTGCCCCTCAGGTGATTGTTCCCGAAACAGCAATTGTCAGTCAAGGGGAATCCTCGGCCATTTTCGTCCTTTCCGAGGAGAACTCGCAAGTAGAAAAACGTCCCGTTCGTCTCGGTCAAGCGCTTGACGGTCAAGTAGAAATTATCACTGGACTCGAACCGGGGGAGCGTTTCGTCGTTAATAGTAGTAAACCTTTGCAAAATGGTGAAAAAGTCCGGGTCAGTATCCTGAGTAATCCTTGAGCAAACCATTGGAGATACCTTTGAAGAGGTTCAGGAAAATATTAAAGAAGCGATTGAACTTTACCTTGAGGTTTTGCAAGAACGCGGGGAAACCATTCCAGAACCCACAACTAAAGTCGGTGGTTGGAGTGGCTGCAGGAGGGTTCTTGCCGACTACCCAAAAACTGCTGGGGTTTCACTGACGAAGAACAAGGGCGACCTGATCAGCTACGATTGACAGGGCAATCGCACGGGTTGTCTTGCTCTTTTTTCTCACAAATTTAATTTTCGCACAGGTCTAAGTAGGGAGGCACAATTATTTGTAGGATGGGTTAGCGGTAGCGTAACATGAGCAGGCGTTGGGTTTCATGCTTCAACCCAACCTACGTTCATCTTATATTTAATTCCACCCACCCACTTAATTGGTCTATAGTAGTGATTGTGGCTGTCCTTCTAGGTTGAGCCAAAATGGGGGGGGTCTTTTTGGCGCCAAAAATGTCCTTAAAGATGATAACCATCTCCCTTGATCTTTAGGGTCAATTATTGCCAGAAATAACCAAAATAAAGTAATTTCTTGCCATCCCCTTGCATATTTTCTCGATCGAGCGGCTTTTCAGTCCCGAAAATCCTTACAATAGGAGATGAAGATAGCCTGAAAAGTTGGAGAATATGAATTATCTCATTGCCGTGTTAGCTGATCGCATAGAAGCAGAAGAAGCTGCCGTTGCCCTCGAAAAAGCGGGAATTCCCCAATCTCAAGTGACCATTCTCGGTCGCGGCTATAAAAGTGCCGATGAGTTCGGTTTGATCGATCCCTTCCAACAGGCCAAAAAACGGGCTACTCTCATGGCTTTTTGGCTAATTCCCTTCGGTTTTGCCGGTGGCTACCTTTTTAACCTGATTACGGGATTGCATACCTTTGATTGGGCCGGAGAACCGGGGAATCATATTGTTGGCGGCATTGCTGGGGCGATTGGGGGGGCGATGGGTAGTATTTTCGTCGGTGGTGGCGTGGGTTTGTCGTCCGGCAGTGGCGATGCACTTCCCTATCGCAATCGTCTCGGCGCCGGAAAATATATTATTGTCGTGCAGGGTTCCGAAAACTTGAAAAATCAAGCGACTCTTATCCTCCGTCAATTTAACCCCGAAAATCTGCAAGGATACGCCCTAGAACAGTGAACGGTTATCGGGAATAAGTTATCGGTCATTTGATTTTTTCCTAAGAATTTTTGATTAATTACCAGAAAACAATGTCACCAAGAGAAGAATTACTAAAGGGTGTCGAGAATCGCGAGGAGATAGCGAAAGTTATTGATAAAGCCGAACAAGCGATCAAGACTTGGGAAGTGACGGTGACAGACTTTCTTTCTCCCGCGGTTTTAGCGGAAGTAGAACGGGTTTTTCAGCGTTTAACCGATGTGTCAATGCAAAAATGGGGCGGTTATCCCCAAGCAGAAAGACAGCGCCTCGGTATTGCTAGAGTTGATCTACCTTTGACAGTAACAGATATTCCCCTATCTGCCCTTGATATTGCCGGTAATTTTCTTTTTGATACCGCTAACCACCGGGATTTTTTAGGGGCGATGTTGGGGACGGGTATCGTCCGGGAAAAAGTCGGCGATATAATCGTTTTAGGTGAGCGAGGAGCGCAGGCGATTGTAGTGCCTGAATTGGCAGATTTTTTATGTGCTAATTTACTACAAGTGCGTTCAGTTCCCGTGAAAACTAGCCCGATTCCTTTGACGGAATTAAAAGTTAGACCACCGCAAAAAAAAGAAATTAATACGGTGGAAGCTTCCTTGCGTTTAGATGCGATCGCCTCGGCGGGTTTTGGCATTTCTCGCAGTAAAATGGCCGAAGCAATTAGCGCTGGGGATGTGCGAGTTAACTGGAAAGATATCAGTCAATCTAGTTATAATGTTAAAACCGGTGATTTGATTTCTTTTCGGGGAAAAGGTCGTCTAGAAGTGGGTGAGGTTACTGTGACAAAAAAAGAGCGCTATCGGGTTCATTTAACTAGATTTATTTAGTTTTTTCTGTCTCTAGAATTTGTGATTAGACAGATTAATTGCCATGGCTGAGAATTTCGCCGTAATCGTGCAACTGTGTCAAGTTAGTCCCATCGGTAAACTATTACCGGGGGCGCTTTATGTTCATCGAGAAGCATTACATCAACTGGATCCTATCCTCCAGAATTACGAACAAAAAGCAAGAATTAATCAGCATTTATCCGAGGCAACAATAATTAAATTTAGCACCGATAAACCGAAAATATCCTATCTTTTTTATCCCGATTTTGATCGGGAACCTCACCCAGCTTTAACTAAAAGTTTAGTGGTAGATATGGGGACATTAATCTTAAGTGAATGGAATTATCAAAATGCCGATAATCCGCCCATTTTACACCGAAAAGAAACTTTTGTTACTAGGGACTATCCCCTTTATCAAGAATTCGAGCATCTCACAAAAATCGAGAGTGCTTTAGGACTTTTAAACAGTTCTTATCCCATCGGTACTAAACAGGAATGGCAACGGCTTTTAAGAAAGCATAACCTTGATTTTGCAGGAGATTATTTAGTTTGTAATCTAGAGGGAAAAAAGGAAAAATCGATAATAATTGATCGCCACAAAGCCGCTCTTGTTCGCAAAACCCTTTCTCGTCCGACAAGATTAGCATTAGCGGCGGGATTATTCCTTCCTGAAACCACTTTTTTTGATTACGGTTGTGGTTATGGAGGTGATATAGAACGCATAGCCGAACAGGGTTATCAAAGTGAAGGTTGGGATCCTTATTATCGTCCCGATAGTCCTTTAATTGAATCTGATATTGTTAATTTAGGCTATGTAATTAATGTTATTGAATCCGCCGAAGAACGGCAGGAAGCCTTATTAAAAGCTTGGCAACTAACCCGTCAAGTTTTAATTGTTTCGGCACAGATCCTAATTGATGATAGCGAACGGGGTTTAATGGCTTATGAAGATGGAATTATAACCCGTCGTAATACTTTTCAAAAATACTATCAACAGGAAGAACTAAAACAGTATATTGATAGCACTTTGGGGGTTGATTCTATTCCGATAACTTTGGGAGTTTATCTAGTTTTTCGAGAGGAAGAAAAAGCGGAAGCTTTTCGTTTATCCAGATGGCGTTCCCGCGCTACCACTCCTAAAATTAAAACCCATCTCAAATGCTTTGAAGATTACGAAGATTTATTGACTCCCCTGATGGAATTTTACACCCAGCAGGGACGTTTACCCGTCGCGGGAGAATTATTACAAGAGGAAGAAATTAAGGCAGAATTTGGCACTTTTAGACGAGCTTTTCAAGTGATTTTACAAGTAACAGAAGCGGAAGAATGGGAGATAATTGCCGATAAAAGACGCGCCGATCTTTTACTTTATTTAGCTTTAAGTCAATTTAGCCACTGTCCGAAAGTACGGGAATTATCTCCCGCTACCCGTGCCGATTTTAAAGCTTTATTTGGCAGTTATCGCAATGCTTGCGCTTTAGCAGAAGAAGTGTTAATAAGTGCGGGAAATCTGCCAGCGATCGCTTGTACTTGTGAAAATAGTTCTTTAGGCAAACTTTCCCGTTATTCCCTAACTATTCATATTAGCATTCTGGAAAAATTACCGATGTTATTACGCTTATATGAAGGTTGTGCTAGTCAAACTATCGGACGGTTAGAAAATGCTAATGTTATTCGTTTATCCTTTCGTCAACCCAAAATTTCCTATCTCTATTACCCCAATTTTGATACAGAAATACATCCGATTTTAGCCACTAGCATGGATGTATATTTAGGTTCGGCTGATTTTAGTTTTCGGGATTATCGGGATAGTCCTAATCCGCCAATTCTACACGAAAAAGAGCTTTTAGTAACGGCGGATTATCCTAACTATGATAAATTGCTTCGCTTAACTAAATTAGAAAAGGATTGGGGATTGTTAGAAGATCGAAAAGCGATCGAACGTTTACAGGGTTGGCAAAAATGTTTAGAGGATCATTGTGCTACAATCAAGGGCCATCAGATCCTGTGGCGAAAAGATGCTGATCCCTATAAAGTTAGGATTTTACGCGCTAAAATTCAGACCAGAAGAAATCAAAATAAGTCTTCCTGAGTAATTAAGTAAAATAGATGAGGTAATTAATTTTATGATGACTACGATTCGGTTACAAGGATTAGAAGGTTTCGAGTTAAAAGCTAATGATCCTGAACAAAGAATCTTTATTTCTGGGGTGAATTGGCAACAGTACGAAACCCTCTTAAAACATTTAGAAGATAGTTCCAGTTATCGCATTACTTACTTAGATGGAATGGTAGAAATTATGGCTCCTAGTCGTCGTCACGAAGTTAGCAAAAAAAATATCGGTAGATTGGTAGAAGTTTATTTAGAATATGCTGAAATTGATTTCTGGGGATTAGGTTCCACCACTTTGCGAAAACAGGAAAAAGAAGCGGGAAAAGAACCAGATGAATGTTTTTGTTTATTCACAGAAAAAGAGTTTCCTGATTTGGCGATCGAAATAATTTTAACCAGTGGCAGCCTGAAAGTCTTGGAAGTTTATAAAAGATTGGGAACTCAAGAGGTTTGGTTTTGGCAAGATAATCAGTTAAAAATCTATTCTTTGCAAGAGAATGGCGAATATATTTTAATCCCTAAAAGTGCTTTATTACCGGATTTAAATTTAGAATTATTAGCCGAATATGTCAACCATCCTAATCCCCGTCTTGCTGTCAAAGAATTTCGCTCGCGTTTACCAGAAAATTCCTAGTTATAATAACTATTATCTTGCCGTGAATTCTCAAGTAAAATTTAACCTATCTATCCTAGCAATATTTTTATTTTCTCTGGTGATAAGATTCTGGAATCTCAGTCAGTTTAATACTCTTGTTTTCGATGAAGTTTATTATGCTAAATACGGCAATGAATATCTAATCGGTAAAGAATTTTTCCAGTCTCATCCACCGTTAAGTCAATATTTAATTGCTATTAGTATCTGGATTGGTTCCCATTTTCCTGCCGATCCTGAAACCATTAATAATTTAACAGGTTCCCCGCGCTCAACTTTTAGTTATCGCTGGTTAAATGCTTTCACTGGTTCTTTTATTCCCCTAATTATTGGCGCAATTGCTTATCAATTAACCCAGAGAAAAACTGTATTTTTAATCACAACTTTTCTGGCTAGTTTAGACGGATTATTTCTGGTGGAATCCCGCTATGCTCTCAATAATATTTACTTAATTTTATTCGGTTTGTCTGGACAATTATTTTTTTTATTAGCGCTCCAGAAAAATCAAAAACTCAATTGGTTATTATTATCGGGGGTTTGTTTCGGTTTAGCGGCAAATATTAAATGGAATGGCTTAGGATTTTTACTGGGAATATTTATTTTTATCGGTATTGCTTGGTTAATAAAATTATTGAAGCAAGAGCAGTCAAAAGATAATCTTTGGACAAAGGCAACTAACCTGAGATTAGAGGACATTTTTATCGCCTTAATTGTCTTTCCCCTAGTCACCTATAGTTTGCTGTGGATACCGCATCTTCTCGTCAACCATCAATATAATTTTTGGCAAGTACATCAAGAAATTTGGTCATTTCATCAGAGAATAAAAGGTAATCAATCTGATGTTCACCCCTATTGTTCTCCCTGGTATAGTTGGTTAGTAATGGGGCGACCTGTGGCTTATTATTTTGAGAGAGTAGGTGATAAAATTTATGATGTTCACGCTATGGGAAATCCGTTTTTATGGTGGTTTTCTACGGGAGCAATTCTAGTAGTTTTTAGTCGATTATTTAACCGAAAAGAGCGAGTAATTTCCGCCTATCTTATCTGTAACTATATTGCTAATCTGCTGCCTTGGTTAAAAATTAGTCGCTGTACCTTTCTCTATCATTATATGGCTGCCTATAGCTTCACTTGGATTGCCCTAGCTTGGCTCTTAGCCGATGGTTTAGAAAGTTCCAGTCCTATTTATAAAAATTGCTCGCGCTACCTCATAATTTTGATAATTTTTGCTTTTATCCATTGGCTACCAATTTATTTAGGCATTCCCCTGTCAGTGCGGGATTATTATCTGAGAATGATTTTTCCCAATTGGATTTAGGATGAAATTAGCGGCAAAAACTGATACAATAAAATCATGAAAAAAAGCGATCGCAAGAGTTATGGGTAAACAAAGAATCTTATCTGGTGTGCAACCAACCGGCAATTTACATTTAGGCAATTATCTCGGTGCGATCCGCAATTGGGTGGAGGGACAAAAAGACTACGATAATTTCTTTTGTGTGGTCGATTTACACGCGATCACCGTTCCCCATAATCCCGCCACTCTTGCGGAGGATACTTTAGCAATTGCCGCTTTATATTTAGCCTGCGGAATTGATTTAGAATACGCGACTATCTTTGTCCAATCCCACGTTAAAGCTCATACAGAATTAACTTGGTTATTGAATTGTATCACCCCTTTAAATTGGTTAACTGATATGATTCAATTTAAAGAAAAAGCGATTAAACAGGGGGAAAATGTTGGCACGGGTTTACTCGATTATCCCGTGCTGATGGCTGCCGATATCCTACTCTACGATGCCGATAAAGTACCCGTGGGAGAAGATCAAAAACAACATTTAGAATTAACCCGCGATATAGCCGTTAGAATTAATCATCTTTTTGGGCAACCGAAACAACCAATTTTAAAACTGCCTGATCCGATGATCCGCAAGGAAGGAGCGCGGGTGATGAGTTTAACCGATGGCCGGAATAAAATGTCTAAATCCGATCCTTCCGAGATGAGTCGGATTAATATTCTCGATAGTCCCGATGTCATTGCCAAGAAAATTAAACGCTGTAAAACCGATCTAGTTAAGGGTTTAACTTTCGATGATCCGGAACGTCCGGAATGCCATAATTTATTAACTCTCTATAGCATTTTATCGGGAAAAAGTCAAGACGTGGTTGCGGGAGAATGTGCCGAGTTAGGTTGGGGACAATTTAAACCGATGTTAACAGAAGTCACCATAGAATCTCTGCAACCTATTCAGGAAAAATACACCGAAATTAGAGATGATAAAGATTATTTAGGCACAGTTTTGCGGCAAGGTCGTCTCAAAGCAGAAGCGGTGGCCAATCAAACTCTCGATCGAGTCAAAAATGCCATGGGTTATTTACCACCATTTTAGGGATAATTTTCGGGTGCATCCCCTAATTATCAATCTACTCAGTTGAGATTTTTCAAGGAAAACTCGCTGCTTTATCAGTCAATCTTTAACTCTTGGTGGGGTTCTACCTCCCCATCCAGGGTAAGGGAAGGAGAATGATTACAAAAGTTATTAAATTAAGCACAACTCCAGTGATATTTTGGTAAAATAAGGGCATAATTGAAACTATCAAAATACTTACCTGTCCTTTGAAATTATGGTTGTAGAGTCCCAGGGGAAACAAAAAAAACTATCGTCTAGGGAAGATGAGTCTCGTCCAATTGCCAGCAAGGAACAAAACTCTTATCTAGCAGAGGGAATTGTTGATCATCAATCAACTCAGATTGCTCCTTCCTCCTTACTACAGCCATTTTCTCCAGAGTTAGAAAAAGATAGAGCCAACAAATTTAATTCTCTTAAAGAAATTCTGGTTAGTCATCTTGGTCAACCTTTTTACTCGGACAACGGCTTTATTCTTTATCAAGGAGATGCCACAGACTTTTTGTCTAAACTATCTCATAGTGACATAAAAATTGACCTCACTGTTACATCACCACCTTATAATATTGGCAAAGAATATGAACGAGTTCTTTCAATCAATGACTATGTTGATTGGTGTGCTAATTGGCTAGGGCAAATTTATCAAATTACTCAAGATAACGGTGCTTTTTGGCTAAATGTTGGTTATTTAGAAGTACCAGAAAAGGGATTATGTGTTCCGATTCCCTATCTTCTTTGGGATAAGTCTCCCTTTTATCTTTTACAAGAAATTGTCTGGAAATATGGGGCAGGTGTTTCTACAAAAAATCGTCTTAGTCCTCGCAATGAAAAATGGCTTTTTTATCTCAAAAATTGCCAAGAATATACTTTTAACTTAGATAATATTCGTGACCCTAACGTTAAGTATCCCAATCAAAAGAAGAATGGTAAATATCGTTGTAATCCCCTCGGTAAAAATCCTTCTGATGTGTGGGAAGTTCCTAAAGTCACTACAGGAGAAACGCGCAGTTCTAAGGAAAGAACTGGACATCCCGCACAATTTCCTTTAGCAATTGTCGAGAGAATTATACAAGCTTCATCTAACCCCGTAGAAATAATTCTTGATCCCTTTGCTGGTTCTTGTTCTACAGGAATAGCGGCCTTGGGATTAGGAAGAATTTTTGTGGGTTTTGAAATTCGACCAGACTATTGCGAGATAGCTGCAGAGAGATTTAAAAGATTTAAAAAAGAAAGAAGCAATACTTATATTCAAGGATCATTATTATAGTATTAAAAACGGATTTAGTATGATTAGCCTTTTTAAACTTGTTTTCGCAGTTGCAATCCTTGGCAATGCGATCGCCAATAAAAATAGCAGAGTCCGGCAGTTACCCCAAGACTAAGAATTGTTATCCCCGTGAGAATTTACCACATCCCCGACTCGGTTGCTAATATGTTGTACTATTGTAATAAGAGGATTTTTTTCCTGAAAAATTGTCATATTTGAGGTTTTGATTATGCCTTATACAAACGAAGAAGGTGGACGCTTAAATAATTTCGCCGCCGAACCGAAAGTTTATCAAGCGGCTCCCCCGACTAAATCGCAACAACGTAATTATCTTGTCTGGGGCGTTGCTGCGATCACACTTGTGGGTGGACTGTTAGCCGTCGCTTTTTACGCATCTCAAGCTGGCTAAAATTTAGTCCCTCGTAGTTGCGATTTAGCCCCTTTCACTCCTCTTTACCGCTAATATCACAACTACTCCCTATTTTAAGGCTTTTGACCCTGAATTAATGCCACTGCTGACTGAGACTTAGCCGCAGTCCCCTGTTTACCCTGAGATAACGCTAGACGGGCTGCTTCCTCTAAATCAGCGATCGCTTTTTCCCTGTTTCCCAATTTATAATAGGTCAAACCCCGATTGTGGTACGCTTCGGCAAAATTAGCATTGATTTTCAGACTCTCATTATAGTCCCTTAAAGCCATTTCCTGCTGTCCGGCTCGGTTATAGGACAGGGCGCGATTATAGAAAATGCGATCCTGTCCTCTAGTTCCCTGTAAACTCAAAGCTTTTGTGTAATCCTCGATCGCTTCTAGGTGTCTTCCCAAGTCATCCTTAGCATTACCGCGATAAATAAAGAAATCAGCAAAATTTCCGTTTAAAGCGATCGCTTTTGTGCAATCTTCCACCGCTGCCTCGTATTTTTTCGTCAGATAATGCACATAACAACGATTACCGAGAGCATTAACATAATTGGGGTTGATTGTCAAGGCCTGGGTATAATCTGCGATCGCTCGCTCGTACTGGCCGAGAACTAATTCCGCGTAGCCGCGATTATAATAAGCATCGGCATCCTTCGGTTCTAATTGTAGAGCTTGAGTAAAATCAGCGATCGCCCCTGAGTAATCCCCTGCGGTTAAACGATCCACCCCCCGATTATAAAATTCTACAGCTTTCACGGGGTTAGCGGTAGTTTGAGCGCTTAGGGGAGAGATAGTCAGTAAAAAAGTCGCTATAGCTATAATAATTGTCAATTTTTTCTTAATTTTCATAATCCGTTCACCTAAACAATTCAAGGTAAAATTAAACAGCCCTACTTACAGGTCAAAATATCATGATTAAATCTCTTTTGGCGACTTTCCTCCTAATTACCACCCTTCTCTTAACTGGTTGTGCAACTCCCATCGCTGGACTGCAAGGATACACCAGTGGCAGCCAAGGCTATCAATTTTTATATCCTAAGGGTTGGACGCAGGTGGATGTGAAAAAAGTTGCAGGAGTAGATGTGGTTTTTCATGACCTGATCGAAACGAGCGAAAATTTAAGCGTTATTATCAACCCCGTCCCCGACAATAAAACCTTAACAGATTTAGGGACTCCCTCGGAAGTTGGCTATCGTCTCCTGAAAAATAACAGTCTTAACCCCAATCTCGATAAGGAAGTAGAATTAATTCGCTCAGAATCCCATCAAATCGACGGTCAAGATTATTATATCCTCGAATATCAAGTTAAATTAGCCAACGGCCAAGAACGTCATAATCTGGCCAGCGTCACGGTTAATAATAATAAACTCTATTCTTTTAATCTTTCCACTTCCCAAAAACGTTGGACGCAAATTCAAGAACTCTTTGAAACTATCGTTGATTCTTTCTCGGTTAGTTAGGGAAACTGGCAACAGGCAATAGTAAAACGTAGGGTGCGTTAGACGGCAAAAATTCCTGTTTTGACTTAAAGGTAAAAATCCGTCGTAACGCACCACCTATCATCAACTAGGTAGCCGGTCACAATTAAAGATAAAATACTTACTTAATCAGTAATCAGTAATCAGTAAACAGTGAAAAGACAGTAGGAAACTTCTATTTAATACTGTCACCTAAAACTCAAATCTAATAACTGGTAACTGATAACTGATAACTGATAACTGATAACCGGTAAATGAATATGAGTAACTCGGAAGAAAATAGACTAGATAGACTCGAATCTCTTGCTGAAAATACCCTAACAGAACTACGGGAGATTAGATTAGGATTACAGGAGATTAAATTAGGACTACAGGAAACCAATCAGGGATTAAAAGAAACTAGAGCGATCGCTAATTCTAACGCCACATCGATCGAAGCGTTAACTAATAGTCTTGCTGAGTCTAAAAAAGAATGGGAAAAAGATAGACGGGGACTTTATCAACTGCTAGGACAATTAACTCGATCGAGGTCGGATTTTTATGAGGTTCAGTCGGATTTTTACAATCGATTTGACAAAATTGAAGAAAGAGAATCACGCATGGTTGAGATTTTAAATCGTTATTTCCCCCCCGAAAATCCTGCCAATTCCTAGCAGAAATAGCTAAAAAACTGATAACTGATGGTGGGTTACGGCAAATAGATAAATTGATAATTAAGTCTAATAATTTGTCATTGCCTAACCCACCCTACCTAACTATCTCCTATCTTGTTTACTGAAAAAACTTATGTCCATTCCCTTGATTCTTGCTTCCGCTTCTCCTGCGCGTAAAAAACTATTACAAATGGTCGGAATTGATCCGATTGTGCGGGTGAGTAACTTTGATGAATCGACAATTAATGCTGATGATACTCTCCATCTTGTCCAAACTTTAGCCCAATGTAAAGCGCAAACGATCGCCCCCCAATTTGATACAGGATTAATTCTTGGTTGTGATTCCGTCTTAGAAGTAGCGGGGGAAGTCTATGGCAAACCCAAGGATAAATCAGAAGCGATCGATCGTTGGCAAAAAATGCGCGGTCAGGTGGGTACACTCTATACAGGTCATGCTTTAATCGATCGAGTTAATAATCGAACTTTGACTCGTTGTGGGATCACTAAAGTTCACTTTGCCAATATCAGCGATGAAACAATTATTGCCTATGTTGACAGCGAAGAACCCCTCAAATGTGCTGGCTGTTTTGCCCTAGAAGGAAAGGGGGGTCTATTCGTGGAAAGATTGGAGGGATGTCACAGTAATGTTATCGGTTTAAGTTTGCCCCTATTTAGGCAGATGTTAACGGATTTTGGCTACCAAATCACTGACTTTTGGTGATCTTTTTGCCGATGATTTCCCCAAATTTATTGACAAAAAGACTTGACAAATTCTCAGATTTGTGTTAACCTTTTATTATAATGGGAATCCGTGTCGCCCTGCGAACCCCTCTTTTTTCTATCCGATAGCTCCAAAATTTTTAACCCTTTCCTTGTCACTTTTTCCCGAAAAAACTATGTCTTGCTTGCGCGTGGGAATTGCCGGTCCGGTGGGTTCAGGAAAAACAGCCCTGCTCGATGCCCTGTGTAAAAATTTGCGGGATCAATATCCGATCGCCGTAGTCACCAATGACATTTATACTCAAGAAGATGCCCAATTTTTAGTGCGATCGCAAGCTTTAGCTCCGGAAAGAATTTTAGGAGTAGAAACGGGAGGATGTCCCCATACAGCTATTCGCGAAGATGCCTCAATTAACTTAGTTGCCATTGAACAGTTAGAGAGAAAATTTACTAACTTAAAGCTAATTTTTCTGGAAAGTGGTGGTGATAATTTAGCGGCAACCTTTAGCCCCGAATTAGTAGATTTAACCATCTATGTGATTGACGTGGCAGCCGGAGATAAAATCCCTCGCAAAGGAGGACCAGGTATCACCAAATCGGATTTATTGGTAATTAATAAAATAGATTTAGCCCCGATGGTGGGGGCAGATTTAGGAGTGATGGATAGAGATGCAAAAAAAATGCGCGGGGATAAACCCTTTATCTTCACCAACTTGAAAACACGGGAAGGATTAGAGCGAGTGATTGCCTTTATCGAAAAGAATTTATAATAACTATTACTAGGAATAAAAAAGAGAGCGCCAGAAAAATTTAGGTAAAGCTAACATTCTTTTCCAACGCCAAGGTTCCTGATAGAGTCGATACAACCACTCTAAATTATTGTCACAGAAAAAGCGAGGGGCGCGGATTTTTGTCCCAGACCAGATATCAAAACTACCCCCCACACCTACCCAGATAGCTTGGGGACAGAGATGGCGATGTTCCCTAATCCAATATTCTTGTCGGGGTACTCCTAAACCAACTAAAATTAACCGCGGTTGTTGATCTTTTAATACCTCGATCCAATCGGACATTTCCTGGGAGGATAGATAACCGTGGTTAGACAGAATACGGATATTAGGTATCTTTTTTTGCCAATTACTTGCCGCTTTTTCCGTAATCCCCGGTTGACCACCAAAAAAAGCAATAGGAAAACTCTCTCCCTGCATTCCTAACTCAGTAATTAAGGATTCTGATAGTTCAATACCGGGGCAGCGGGTTTGTTTTCTGCCCCTTAATTTTAAGTAAATAACAATCCCCGCGCCGTCGGGAATAACTAAATCTGCTTCCCGAATAACTTGGGCTACTTTAGCATCATTTTCCCCTAACATTGCCATTTCTGCATTGAGAGTGACAACGTGGGAACCAAAACCTTGATAGAGGCGATCAATTAGCCAACGACTGTAGTTATCGAGGAGATGAACTGGTAAACCAAGAACAGAATATTTGGGGGGAGTTTCTAACATATAAGTCATCTTGATTTAGTTGTCATTTTATCGAGAAATTGGCACAAAATCCACCCCAAAACTAGAACGAGAACCGGGTTGAACTACCACTAATTGCACGGATTGATTGCGATCGCCAGAGGGTAAAAATCGCACGGGATTAGTCGCCCCAGGCACAGAAAAATCACTGCTTCTTAACGCCTGTTGAACTCCCTCTCGGCTAGATTCTGCCTTAATTCCAGCGATTAAAGCCTGGGTAGCGTCATAGGCGGTGGCAGTGCGCCAATTTACGTCTCCTTGCCACAATTGGCGGGAATTATTCACAAAAGTACTGTTCGGATTAGCCCCTAAATGCCAAGCGACAGCGACAATCATGCCAAGGGCATTTTTTCGGCCTAGATCCAGAGTTTTGGGGCTATAAACGTCATCACCCGCCACAATCGGTAATTTTTGACCATTGATTTGAACCACCTGCAAAGCCTTATCTAGGGTACCACTATCCCCAAGAAGGGCGATTAGATTTGCTCCCTCCTGTTGAGCTTGTTGGAGGCTTTTAGAAGGGGTAAAAGTGAGGGAAGATAGATCAAATTCACTCACCGCTTGACCTCCTCCTAATCCTAAAGCGGTGATAAATTCAGATTTTAGGGATTGACTATAATTACTTTGGGAGTTAAAAAATACCACTGCCTTGACGTTAGGAATTTTTTGCAAGCTGGATTCGGCTAATGCCCGTGCCGCCACAAAATCACTGGGAACAGAACGAAAGATATAGTCACCAAAATTGGAGAGTTTAACTGAGGTACTGATGGGGGAAATCATTACTAATCCTGCTTTTTGATAGATAGCGGCCGCCGCTAAAGAGGTGTCACTGCTAGTGTGTCCTACTACTCCTAAAATGCTGTTGTCAGCCGTTAATTTTTGGGCAATTTGAGCGGCAATTTCGGGACTATCAGCATCATCAGCAATGAGAACTTTTAAAGGAATGCCATTAATTCCCCCAGCTTGATTGATTTGATTTTGAGATTGGGCGACTCCTCGTAAAACTTCTAGGGCAGTGTTGACATCGCTCCCAATTGGCACGGAAACGGCGATAGTATAGGACTTAGCTTCACCAATACGGGCGTTATTTAAGTAGATGAGAGCTTCCGGATCATTTTGATTAGCTCGCAGGGATTTTTCTAGGAGGTAAACTGCTTGCTGAAAGTCTCCTTTTCCGAGGGCCTGTATAGCAGCTTGTTTGTCAGAAGAAGCCCCGTCAACTATTAATAAGTTTTCCCCTTGACTAAATTTTGCTTGTGCCGATACCGATTTTTGCTCTGGTGATATTTTCTCGATTTCAGAACGATTGATTGGGTTATTTTTTCCTTGAAAACGATTGTATAACCACCAACTACCTACCCCAAAAAATAATAGGGTAATCAGCAGGGATAAAAGCAGGGTAACTGTATCATTTTTCTGGCTCATGGGCTGATCAACTAAGATTAAATTAATGGTTTAATCGAGATTGATAGTTAATAAAAACACCAATTCAATTCTGAATTGCACCACTATCCGATCTACCTTGATAGAATACCTCATTTGGGGTCTGATAGTCAAGACATTGTTTAAATGTGTCTTAGCTTATTAGCCATATTTTACCTTTTTGTTTGGGATTGTTCAAAATGTTTTATTAAAACATTCGAGGATAAAGGACCGTGTAAATGACTCCAGGGTAAAACCTGTTCTAAACGCCATTGCTGATGGACGTAATAATCTAGAGGGGGAATTTGTCCTTTTAGTTCCTTAAAAGCCCGTTTATAACTGCCTAAAGAATCACCGTAGCCACGGGTTAATTCTAACAGGGAAGTCAAGCGGCGATCGCCTCTAGATAATAAAGCTTGAATCACTGACCAATTATAACTTTCTGGTCGAAATTCTATGCCCTGTTTACCTAATTGTTTCTCTAGATATTTTAATCTTTTTTCGGCCATTTTATTAACGCCAAACCACTGAAAAGGAGTATGGGATTTAGGCACAAAGGTGCTGCAACCGAAAGAGATTCGCAGTCCAGAGGCGGCTTTTTTTAAGGCTATTAACATTTCCACAGTTGCCCCAATATCTTCAGTTTCTTCTCCCGGTATTCCCACCATACCATAGAGTTTTATCCCTTTTAAACCGCCAGCTTTGGCATTAATAGCAGCTTGGATAATTTCATCATTGGCTAACTTTTTGTTGATAATTTCCCGCAAGCGATCGGAACCACTTTCTACGGCAATAGTAATTGATTTGGTGTCTCTTTGGGATAAAATTCTAGCTAATTTTTCCGTGACGGTATTAGTTCTAACTGAAGCAATCGAGAGTCTAACTCCCTCAAATTTTGGTTGAAAAAGATAATCGAGTAAGGTGTCAAATTCGGGATGTTGACTGACGGAAGCACCTAATAAACCCAGGCGATCGGTCACTTTTAAACCTTTTTCAATGGCAGGGATTAAAGATTCTAAACTAGCGGTACGAAAGGGTAAAGTTAGATAACTAGCTAAACAAAAACGGCACATTTCTGGACAACTTCGCACCACCTCTACCATATAAATATTCTCCCATGCCGCTTGTTTTGTTACCACCGTAGAAGCAGAAAGGGTATTACTGCGATAGGTTTGTTTACTAACAAAGGTAGGAACATTATTATCTATGGGTAGAATTGCTGTAATTTCACCTTCAGAACTATCATAATTAACGGTATATAAACTAGGAACATACACCCCCGGAACCTGGGCCAAATGACGGAGTTTGGTCGGTCGATCGGCGTTTCTCACCTCTTGATAGGCATTAATAAAATCGGCAATTAAATTTTCACCATCTCCCAATAAAATTACATCAAAAAAAGCGGCAAAAGGTTCGGGATTAGCAGTTAAAACTGGTCCCCCTCCAAAAATTATCGCTTGCCGATCTTGCCGTTGATGACTGTGGCAAGGAATTTCTAAAGATTCTAACAGCGAGAGGATATTAACATAGTCTAATTCCCAAGAAAAGGAAAAGCCGACTAATTCGGGATAACGGGGTAAAGATTCTTGAAAATCCGTAAATAAACGACTAACTTGTATATCCGATCGCAGGGCTAAAGTTGCCCAAACAATTTGATAACCTAAACTGGTTATACCCACAGAATACTGATTAGGAAAGGCAAAAATAGTTCTAAGGGCATCACTGTGGGGTATTGCGGGAGTAAAGAGGAGTTTTTCGTCTTGTAAGATGGTCATTTCAGTTATCAGTTATCAGGTATCAGTTATCAGTTATCAGAACGTAGGTTGGGTTGAAGAATGAAACCCAACGCCCGCATGGGTTACGCTACTGCTAACCCATCCTACAAATAATTGTGCCTCCCTACTTATAAGTTTAATTTAATCCGGAGGTGAAGGAGGGGAAAATATCTCAATATACAGTTCTAGGATCATATCTAAGGTTATGATCCTAGGGAGTCGGTGGTCAAGAACAAATTCAAGTTATACTTCCTCCCTAGGGATAGCTATTGTATTTACAGGAGATTTTCTCTTATATCCTAGCAATTTTCACAGCTTAACTAGGTGTCGATTTTATTCCTGAGCGCTGCTTTCAAGCAACTCTTTATCTCCTTCACCCCAACCAGAACGAAATCTATGAATAACCCAGAAGAATACGTTATAATCATGGCGAAAATCCTAGATTTAACCATTCCCGATCGCTATTTAAATTCTGTGGTTGAAAACTGGCAACGCTTGCAAGAAATCGCCAGTTTAGTGACAGAATTTCCCTTAGAGGATGACGGGGAAAGCGCCCTCAGCTTTGAACCATGACTATTTCTGTGTGCAATTTAGCTCGATCGATCCAAAATCGTCAAACTAGAGCCTTAGAAGTTATTAGCCAGACTTTGGCGGAGATAGAGGCGAAAAATCGCCATTTAAATTGCTTTACCGACATTTTACAGCCTAGGGCGCTCGCTCAAGCCCAAAAAATCGATCAAGCGATCGCTAATGGGGAATCCGTCGGTGTCTTAGCAGGAGTCCCCTTCGCCGTCAAAAATCTCTTTGATATCGAGGGTATTGTCACCCTTGCCGGCTCCAAAATCAATCGAGATCACCCTGCCGCCGGACAAGATGCGATCGCTATACAAACCCTAGAAGCAGCCGGGGCAGTTTTGGTGGGGGCGACCAATATGGATGAGTACGCCTACGGTTTTGTCACCGAAAATGCCCATTATGGAGCCACTCCCAACCCCCGCGATCCTAGTCGCGTGTCGGGGGGAGCCTCCGGCGGTTCCGCCGCTGCCGTTGCCGCTAATTTAGTGCCTCTCGCCCTCGGTTCCGATACTAATGGTTCCGTGAGGGTTCCCGCCGCTTGCTGTGGCGTGGTGGGGCTAAAACCCACCTTTGGGCGCGTATCCCGTCAGGGCCTATTTTTGTTCGTCAGTAGTTTAGACCATCCGGGATTTTTTAGCGGCAATGTGGCGGATATGGCGGCTATTTGGAGTCTTTTTGCCAAAAATAACCTTAAAGCTTCTTTAAATGGCTTAGAGGGCGTAAAAATAGCCCTTGCCGATGATTATTTTCAGCAGGGAGCCGAACCGGAAGTAATCGAGGCGGTGACAGCGATCGCCGAACGTTTAGGAGTTACCAAAAAAATCACCATTCCCGAAACCGTCCGCGCCAGGGCAGCCGCCTATATAATTACCGCTTCCGAGGGCGCAAATTGGCATTTACCGCGTTTACAGACCAGATTAGAGGATTTTGACCCCGCAACCCGGGATCGCTTCTTGGCAGGGGCATTAATTCCCTCTAGCTGGTATTTACAGGCTCAACGTTTTCGCCGTTGGTATCGCGATCGTTTGCGAGAGATCTTCACCGAAGTCGATATTATCCTCACCCCGACAATTCCCTGTATTGCACCACCGTTAGGAGTAGAAAAAATGATTATTGACGGGCAAGAGCTATTAATTAGACCTAATTTAGGCAGATTTACCCAACCTTTTTCTTTTATCGGTTTACCTGCCCTTTCGTTGCCGATTAAACGCCCATCCCGGCTACCGTTAGGTTTACAAATCATCGCCGCACCCGATCGCGAAGAGTTAATGCTAAGCGTAGCAAGGGTTTTAGAGGAAATGCTCATAGATATCCCGCACAAGTGAGATTTCAAGAGCTTACTTCCTCTTAAAATCCCTAATTTAGGCACTTATTAAGCGAAAAGGTTACTTTTATAGTCTGAGTAGGGTTGGCTGAATAAATGTGAAATATAGACGAGGTAAGGGGTTTGAGGGAATGTTTGGCGAAGCAGCTGCAAGATTTTCAAGCTAGTGGCTCAAAAACCTTGCATCTTGAGCGGCTGGCGTCCTGGTAGGTCTTCAAATAATATCTGTAGGGGCGAAGCATTCGGGCAATAACCTATCGCTGAAACCGTAGATTTTCTATCCGAATGCTTCGCCCCTACTTTTTCAGCATACCCTAAGTAAACAATCTACTGACTGGGAGACTCCTTTTCAATCACATCTAACCAAGCGGCAGCCGATCGCTCCCAAGTGTCAGTTAGGGCAATTTGACGACATCTTTCGCGCTCTTGGGCTAAAAGCTGGGGATTTTTCAGTAATTCGACAATTTTCCAGGCTATAGCTTCCTGAGTAGCCGGATCGGTTACTTCCCCCGCTACTTTCACACAGTAGTCTTTTTCTCGAAAAACGGCAAAATCCGTCACCACTGGCAGACAACCCACCACTGCCGACTCGCGCACAGAAATACAATCGATCTCACGATAGGTGCAACCGTAGTAATGAATAGCAGAGCGCGCTTTTTCCTCGATTAGTTGACGATAACCGATCATTCCGCGATCAACTACCCCCGCACTAGCTTTAATCAAAGCCATTAATTTATCCCGCCATTCCTTGCGATCGCCAATTTCATCCCGTTTAGTAAAACCATAGTAGAGATGTAACTCGGCTGCGGGAATTGCCGCCTTGATCATCGGCCAGCCATGCTTTAACATCGACTCTAGTCCGCGATAATAACGAGAGGCATAGACTAGACGATAGGGAAGATACTCACTTTCTGGCACCGTCTCGCTTACAGCCAAAAGGGAAGTATCGATACCATTAGGAACAATCGGACATTGATGATCGGGGCAGAAATCCAGTAAATCTCTTTGATATTGGCTTTTACAGAAAATTTTGTCGTATCTAGCCAAAATTTCGGGGGTATAGGAGGCTGCCGGCACTTTAATATCTTGCCAATCAAAAAAAATTCGTTCTGCCTTGGTACCCGGACGGCAATAGGTGGGATGACGAGAGATCACCAATGTCTCAAAGTGATCTTGCCAATTCATCTGGTAATAATTAACATAGCGAATACCGTCCTCTTCCCCTTCCATGCCCTCACAATTGCCAAAAATCGTCACTTTATAGCCGCGTTTCGTCCATTCCTGCGCTAAAAAAGCCACCGATGCCTGGGTACCACTGGCCCCCCGTTGCCAAATTTCCGCCGGAAGCATGGGACGATATTTTTCTGTGTAAATAACGATCGATTTTTTCGGCCAACGACGGGCACTCAAACGCTGTTTAATTTGAAATAGGGAAGGTGCGCTGGCTCGTAGCCATTTTTTGAGATTAGATTGTAGGGATGGAGTAGCTTGCGACACTCTTTTTCTCCAAGATCGAGGGAAAATAGGGGCGATGGGTGATAGAGTCTTAGTTTCTCGAATTTAACTCGATTTCTCAACTCAGTAGAACAATTCGAGCCTATCATATAATGGGTTCAAGTCAAAAATCAATCTTTTTATTGCCAGCTATCTGCAAGGAAATCTATGAAAATTGTCATCCCGATCGTGTTTTATCGCAAAGGAGGAGTAGAAAGAGTCATTATCTCTTTAATACCTAGCTTATTAGAATACGTCGAACAAATTATTATCGTCCTCCCTCCTAATGACATTGAATATTTTAAGTCTTTAATGCACGATTCCGATAAACTTATCTACGAAGATTTTAATTTTTACCCCCAGAGTTCTGAAACAAAATTAATCTATTTTTATGGTCTTCTAGCGAATTTTTACAAAACCCTAAGACTGAATTCTATTCATCGTCTTTTCTCTCGTAGAATTGAACTTTTACGCATCGAAGCAAGAATTAATCAGATTATCAAGCGTTACCAAGCTGATCACTGTTTGTATGGGATGACTAATCGGATTTCTCCCCCCAATGTTAACGTTACTTTAAGTGGCATTATTTATGATGTCTTTTGGGAATTTGCTCCCTTAACTTACTCAGAATCCTATCAAGAACCCTACAATGAAGTCTTAAAAGAATGGTTAGATAAGGCCGATCTACTCTTCACAATTTCCCAAAAAACTAAAGACGATGTTTTAAAAGTTTTTCCCAATGCTACCTATGCTAGTAAATTAAAAGCTGTACCCTTAGCCGGATTTATCGATCAGTCTAATCCCAAGAGTGATTTAGTCAAAAGTGAGCTAGTTACTTTTTATTTTCCTTCCTCTTTTGGTATCTACAAAGATCATCTGACTTTACTCAAGGCAGCAATTACACTAGCGAAAAAAGGCTTAAACTTTAAGGTTGTTTTCATCGGGAAAGAAACCGATAATCTAGTTAATGGAAATCTGCAATTGTCTCAACAGTCCAAAACCCAAGAATACCAAGATTATCTCAAAGAATGTACCCGACTTTATCGGGAAAATCAAGAAATTTTCCAGAGTCATATCAAGGGATTAGGTTATCAAGACTATGAAACCTTGCAATTTTATTATCAAACCTGTTCCTCTGTGGTATTTCCCTCAAAATATGAAGGTTTTGGATTGGCAATAGCGGAAGCCATTTTACAAGGTATTCCCGTTATTGCTTCCGATTTAGAAGTGTTTCAAGAACAGGTAGAATTATATAATTGTCCCGAAAGAGTGCAATTCTATCCTAGGGGAGATGCAGACAGTTTAGCCAATTGTTTAGAACAATTTATCCTCAATCCAATTCCTCGCTTGTTACCCGAAGATATTCCCAATAAAATTAATCTCTGGACGTGGGAAGATGTGGCTAAAAAATATGTAGAACTACTGAAAGAAAATGCAGGTTACTGATCTCTATATCTACCCGATTAAATCCTGTCGAGGTATTCAATTATCCCAATCTGAAGTGACTCCTAAAGGTTTACTCTGGGATCGGGAAATGATGTTAGTGGATGGCAAGGGTAAATTTATCACTCAAAGGGAATATCCGCAATTAGCCAGGGTTTCTGTCACGATGACAGGAGATAATTTTTCTCTGAAAACATCTCAAGATTCCCTGACTTTCCAGCCTAATTTCACAGGAGAAAAAAGAGCGGTTCAAATCTGGGAATCCCAAACCATAGCCATGGATCAAGGGGATGAAATCGCTGAATGGTTCGAGAAAATTCTCGACATTCCTTGTCGTTTAGTGCGACAATCTCCCGATTATCCACGTCCCGCGAATCCTCGCTATGCAGGGAACGATCATACTCCCGTCAGCTTTGCCGATGGTTATCCAATTTTATTAACTAATACTGCTTCTTTAGAGGACTTAAATCAGCGTTTAGTTGCACCAGTGCCGATGAATCGTTTTCGGACTAATATTGTTATTAGTAGCGAGCGAGCTTTTAGCGAAAGTAGTTGGCAAAAGATCACAATTGGAGAGATAAATTATGCCCTAGTTAAACCCTGTAGTCGCTGTATTATCACCACCACCGATCAAGAAACAGGTAGGAGAAATCCCCAACAGGAACCTTTAAAAACCTTAAGCACTTTTCGCCGTTTCCCCGGGGGCATCATGTTCGGAGAAAATGTCATCCCCGAAAAGACAGGTACAATTAAAGTCGGCGATCGTATTACCGTAATCTAGGGATATAGGGGCAGCCCTTTCAAGGTCAGTCAAATAAAACCGGAAATACTGGCAACCAACTCTTGAAAAGCTAAAAATATGCCTAGAAATCAGCACCGAACTCTTGACGGAGGGAGCGCAGTATATCCGTCCCCAAAGTTGTCTCACCAGTTTGCACTAACCAACGTTCCAAGTTACGATTGGCATCGATAAACTTCTGGGATGAGTCTCCCTTGTATCCGACCACTAATCCATCCGAACAAACGATCCACTCGAATCCAGCGATCGCACCTCTGGGATTACTGAGGATCACCCCTCGATAACCCAAATTGCCACTAGGTTCACCAGCTTTGGTAGGGGACAAACGCTGCAGTCGTTGGAGTAGTTCCTGACTATCGCGCTCATTAAGAGTCCAATGGGGATTGGGACGACCACTAAATATATCGAGTTCTACTTGCACGATCGCCTCCACTGTCTGAGTGTAAACTATTAGGCCGAGCAGGCAAAAGAGGGACATGGCGATCACCACAATTGCTGCCACCTTTCCCCTCCTTCCCTCAGGTTCTATCTTAGCCATCTAACTGACCTGAGTTGAAACGTTTAACGAATTTTTTGGCTCTTACAAGTATAGAAATAGCCGCAAAATTGCGTATAAATTCCGCGATTACAGGTTTCGGGATTTGTAATCACCCGGTTACTATTATCAACATTTCTGACCGGCGTGGAACCAGGTTTATGACTCCAGAAACCCTCTTTATTCAGTCGATACCAGTGGAAATCTCGTCCTGGAGCTATAACTAGGGCCACCAGATAGCGAGGGGCTTCGGAGGCGGGGAAACAATTATAACGCACGTGTAAGCCATCACACAGGGAAGCTCGGGTCACTTCCGCACAGGTGAGCGAGCGATACATACTACCACAACCGCGTCCGGGTTGGGCAAAGGTATCGGTGCGTTTGTTACTGGCGTAATTGTAGCAGTTATTGTTCCGCAGGATAGTTGCGTTGTTGTTCCAGAAATTGGGATTATAAGCTCCCAATTCGTATTGGCAGGCGGCCTTGGGGGTTTCGAGGGGGATTTCCACAGCTTCGGGGGATAATTCTAATCCTTCCGTATCGAGGAGCGTCAAGCGCTCACCTACATATAATTGTTCCTGCAAAAACCCCTGTAGATCTTCATCTAAAGATAGAGCTTCTTCTTCAGGGGTCATTCTGGTGGTTATTTCAGCACTATTGATTAAACCGACCAGTCTTTCGGCAATAGCATTGGCTTTAGAACTGGTAGCATACTGTCCAGCCGCTAGATAAATACTCTCTGGCAGATTGTAATTGCGGCCTACCTCATCGTTGAGGGGTTCTACTAAAAATCCCCGTAATCCTAGACCAGCGTTGGCTGGTGCCGATTTAGCGATGACACTAGCATTATTAGCGATTTCCCGCAGGGTAGCGCGAATTTCCTGTTCATCGCTGATAATCCACTCTGGATTCGCTCGTCCAGAATATAGATCCGCAGTAATTTTTAACATCTTTTTTCCCTTTGTTTGAAGTCAACAATCTTGTCTTAGTTGTTCAGTGACTTGTCCCACGAGTGTCAAATTTATGCACTCGCAAAAGTGACTTGCTCCCAGATGATCCCACTATACATTTAAGAAAATACGGGAGCATCTCTCTTAGGCCATAAGTAGAAATATCAAGGTTAAGATAAATAACCATAAGAACAATACTTGACTAGAGACACTGAAACCATGCCCCTTGATACCGCCTCGATTTTAGAAGTATTACGTCCCGTTCAAGATCCGGAACTGCAAAAAAGCCTAGTGGAATTGAACATGATCCGCAATGTGGCGATCGATGGCGGAAAAGTTAGCTTTACCCTAGTTTTGACCACTCCCGCCTGTCCTTTGCGCGAATTTATCGTGGAAGACTGCCAAAAAGCCGTTAAACAGCTGCCCGGGGTGGAAAGTGTCGCTGTGGACGTAACTGCCGAAACCCCGCAACAAAAAGCTTTACCCGATCGCCAAGGTGTGGAGGGGGTTAAAAATATTATCGCCGTTTCCAGTGGTAAGGGCGGTGTGGGGAAAAGTACCGTGGCTGTCAATATCGCCGTCGCCTTGGCTCATTTAGGGGCAAAAGTGGGGCTATTAGACGCGGACATCTACGGCCCCAACGCCCCGACAATGTTGGGCTTAAATGACGCACAAGTGACCGTACAGGGCGCAAATGGCGAGATATTGGAACCCGCTTTTAACCATGGCATCAAAATGGTTTCCATGGGCTTTTTGATCAACCCCGATCAACCGGTCATCTGGCGCGGTCCGATGTTAAACGGCATTATCCGTCAGTTTCTCTATCAAGTCAACTGGGGCGATTTAGACTATTTAATCGTCGATATGCCTCCCGGTACCGGGGATGCACAATTAACTTTAATTCAATCGGTCCCCCTAGCGGGTGCGGTGATTGTCACCACTCCCCAGACGGTTTCTTTAATTGATGCGCGCCGGGGTTTAAAAATGTTCCAACAGCTAGGGGCGCGGGTTTTGGGTATCGTGGAAAATATGAGTTATTTTATCCCCCCCGATCAGCCCGATCGCTCCTATGATCTATTTGGGTCCGGTGGTGGGGAAAAAACCTCGCAAGAATTGGGCATTCCTTTACTGGGATGTGTGCCTCTGGAGATAGCCCTCCGGGAGGGCGGTGATACTGGTGTACCAGTGGTTTTGGGGCAACCGGAATCGGCCTCAGCTAAAGCCCTGATAGCGATCGCTCGTCAGGTGGCGGCGAAAGTATCCGTGGCAGCCTATAGTTAGGGTTTGCGGCAAAAAGTTTTTCCTAGGGGCAGGGTGTGGCCCCCCAACCCCCCCGACATCGGGGGGGGCAGGGTGTAGGGTGTAGGATTTTACCCATTTTCAGGGAAAAAGTCCCTAAATTTTCCCCCCGATCACTCCAAGGGCCGGTGCTTTTGGATTTCAAAAAGGTCTAAAAGTATTATCGAACAATGTTTTTAGATTGATTCAGCAAACCCTAGTTAGTCAGTAAATATGGGGAGAGAAATGGTGAGAAGACAGTCCCTTGTTAGTAGGAAACTAAGGGGTTTTAGTGAGCAGTTTAGCTTCATTTTCCGTGATATAGCCCAAATTGATTGGCTTTTGTTCGTTTTAGTGACGGGTTTAACCGTTTTCGGTGGTTTAATGATTCGTAGTGCCGAAAGACATACCACTGCTCTCGATTGGTGGCAACACTGGTTATTCGGATGCGTGGGAGTGGCGATCGCTTTATTTCTAGCCCGTTGTCGTTACGAAAGTCTGTTGAAATGGCACTGGTTAACCTATCTTCTCACTAATCTCTCCCTAATTGCGGTAATTGTCCTGGGGGTGACGGCGAATGGGGCGCAAAGTTGGATTAATATCGGCAGTTTTAACGTGCAACCGTCGGAATTTGCCAAGGTAGGTTTAATTATCACCCTAGCAGCCCTCCTACATCATCGTCCCGCCGATAATCTTTTTGCGATCGCTCGTGTCTTTGCCGTCACTGCCATCCCCTGGGTGTTAATTATGGCGCAGCCGGACCTGGGGACGGGATTAGTCTTTGGGGCAATTACCCTAGGCATGATTTACTGGGCTAATGCGAAACTGCCTTGGATGATTATCCTCTTATCTCCCCTCGCATCGGTTTTTCTGTTTAATTTACTTTTTCCTGCTTGGATTGTTTTAGCAATTATCATCGCTGTGCTTGCTTGGTTTACCCTTCCCTACCGTTTTTTATCTACTTTCATCGTGGTGGCAACTAATCTGGCAGTGGGTAAATTAGGCGAGGTTTTTTGGGGTTTATTAAAAGAATATCAAAAAGATCGTTTAACCCTATTTCTTCACCCAGAAAAGAATCCTTTGGGGGGAGGTTATCAATTAATTCAATCCCGCATTGCCATCGGATCCGGAGAATTATTGGGACGGGGATTACATCAAGGCACCCAAACCCAATTAAATTTTATTCCCGAACAACACACCGATTTTATCTTCTCCGTAGTCGGGGAAGAATTCGGTTTTGTCGGCAGTATTCTAGTTTTAATAGCTTTCTGGTTAGTTTGTTGGCGTTTGTTAGTCATTGCTAATACTGCTAAAGAAAACTTTGGTTCTTTAATAGCGATCGGTGTTCTCTCGATGATCGCTTTTCAGGCAATTCTTAATATTAGCATGACCGTGGGATTAGCCCCGATTACAGGGATTCCTCTACCTTGGTTAAGTTATGGACGTTCATCTTTATTAACCAATTTTATCGCCTTGGGTTTAGTGGAATCCGTGGCTAATTATCGCCCCCGTAAGCGTTTGTACTAAGTAGTCGTGCAGCTATCAGTTATCAGTTATCAGTTATCAGATTTGAGTTTTAAGTGACAGAGTATGGCTCTTGTGGTTTCTGTGTGGCAACTAGGTCTATAATGATAGTTTCTACTGTCTTTTCACCGATCACTGATTACTGTTTACTGATCACTGATTACTGAGTACAAGATGCCTCCTGTTGATCTTGGGTACGGGGGAGCCAATAACCGACATTAAAAAACTTTCTTTCACCACAAAACTCAGAAGTGTTGAATGTTAAGATATTGAAGATCATGACCAAGTTATGTATTCGCTCTGATGATACCAAAAAGGACTGATTATTGACTCCATTCCCAATAGCGAATCTAATTTAGCACTGTAAAATACTGGTTTTGTGAAGTTTTATTGCCGGATTCAACACTTCTGCATAAAACTCTCGAATCGAAGGACTACAATTTAAATCATCCAATCTACTAATCTATTTATTTTTATCCAGTTGCCTTTTGCGTGAGTGCCTTTTGCATAAGTGCCTGTCCTCATAAATAGCCGATAATCAAAGGATTTAGTATGATTTAGCGGAAATTTTTCTTAAATTTTTCTTAAGTGCTTGACATTGGCTGGATTAGTGCTTATGATGTTTTCCATCACCCAAACAAAGGCAAATTATTTGCACAATCCCGATTCTGAGAGCCATGCACAGCAAAGCTTTCAGGGGTAAGTACAGGTTGTTAGTTTTGTCTGAGTGATTAAACCTATTCACTCGAAATTACCAGAGGAATAACTATGGCATATCCCAACGATCAACAAGGTAAAGCACTTCCTTTCTTTGCTCGTTTCTTGTCCGTAAGCAAAGAGGAATCTTCCATCAAGTCTCCTTCCCCTGAGCCTACCTTCGGGACCACCTTTAAATACCCTTCTGACTGGGAAGATTATTAAACTCAGATCACTTGAGTAATTACAGCACTTTTCTTGATTACACCGTACAGACAAAAAGCTAAAAGCTCCACTAAGCAAGGCTCGCAGCCAAAAAAACTGCACGTTGAGATCCTGAGAAGTGCTGTAAAGTAACTTTAGTAATTACTCAAGAAAAAACCAATACTGCAATAAGTCAAGCAAAAGCAAGACTTTTTGCAGCATTTTCTTGAGATTAGGATCAATAAAGACCGACCCAAAAGCCTTAAGATGGGTTAAAATGTAAGGACTTGCAACTGATATGAAAGAATCGCCTAAAGTTGTTTTATTGTTGACCCATAGCGGCGATTTTTTCACGATTGACCGCGTGGCTGAGGCGATAGAAAAAAAAGGAGCCACACCTTTTCGCTTAGATACCGATAAATTTCCCTTAGAGGTTCAATTAGCAGCCCAATTTAATGGTAAAAAAAGTTTTTATCAATTAACCTATAACCATCAATCTATTGATAGTCAACAGGTGCAATCTGTTTGGACAAGACGTATTTGGCAACCTGAAATAACAGGAGATTTAGATCCTCAGTTTCGGGAGGCTTGTGTGCGAGAATCCCAGACGACTTTGGCTGGTTTTTGGGATAGTTTAAGGTCAGCGCGTTGGTTAGATAATTTAGCGCAAATTGAGAAGGCTAAAAATAAGTTATTACAACTTCGTTTGGCCTCAGAAGTTGGCTTGATTATTCCCCCTACCTTAGTTACCAATAATCCTGATGCTGCCCGGGAGTTTTTTTCCCAGGTTCAGGGACGAATGGTGAGTAAATTGTTAACTGCGATCGCCCGAAGTATGGAGTCGCCGGAATTTTTTCTTTATACCAGTAGGGTGAAAGCAGAAGACCTTGAGGAAGCGGAATCTTTACGTTATTGTCCTATGGTTTTTCAAGCGGAAATTCCCAAACAATTAGAATTGAGAGTTGTCGTGGTTAATGGACAGACATTTGTGGGAGCTTTAGAATCTTCTCAGTATAATAATTCTGCCGTAGATTGGCGAAGACCGGGTATTGATCCGGGTGCTTGGCAACATCATACTTTACCCGATTCACTATTGCAGCAACTTCAGATTTTTATGGCTAATTTAGGGTTGAATTTTGGGGCGTTTGATTTTATCTTAACTCCTGGGGGAGAATACGTTTTTTTAGAAGTTAATCCCTGTGGTGAGTGGGGAATGTTAGAACGGGATTTAGATTTACCTATTTCTAATGCGATCGCTGATTTTTTAGTCTTCGGTTGATCGGCAAAGCTGGCGCTCAAAAAATTGTTAATCCTAAGTTTTCAAGGAAATCTATGACCGTTTTAATTGTTACTTTTAGCCACGATAATGAAAGTATTCCTCTGGTAATCAAAGCCATAGAAACGATGGGGAAAAAAGCCTTCCGTTTTGATACTGATCGCTTCCCTACAGAGGTGAAAGTTGATCTTTACTCAGGCGATAAAAAAGGCGGAATTATTACCGATGGAGAACAAAAATTAGAGCTAAAAGAAGTTTCTTCTGTCTGGTATCGACGCATGAGATACGGACTAAAATTACCCGATGGGATGGATAGTCAATTTCGCGAAGCTTCTCTTAAGGAATGTCGGTTAAGTATTCGAGGAATGATTGCTAGTTTATCTGGTTTTCATCTTGATCCAATTGCTAAGGTAGATCATGCCAATCATAAACAATTGCAGTTACAAGTAGCGCAACAATTAGGTTTATTAATTCCGGGGACTTTAACTTCTAATAATCCTGAAGCTGTCAAGCAATTTGCTCAGGAGTTTGAAGCGACGGGAATTGTGACTAAAATGCTTTCTCAATTTGCTATTTATGGAGACAAGCAAGAGGAAATGGTTGTTTTTACCAGTCCTGTTACAAAGGAAGACCTAGATAATTTGGAAGGTTTGCAATTTTGTCCCATGACTTTTCAGGAAAACATTCCTAAAGCTTTGGAATTACGCATCACTATCGTCGGTGAACAAATATTTACGGCGGCGATTAATTCCCAACAATTAGACGGCGCTATCTACGATTGGCGAAAAGAGGGAAGAGCGCTCCATCAACAATGGCAACCCTACGATTTACCGAAAACTATTGAAAAGCAACTACTTGAATTAATGAAATATTTCGGTCTCAATTATGGTGCAATTGATATGATTGTCACACCAGATGAACGTTATATCTTTTTAGAAATTAATCCCGTTGGTGAGTTTTTCTGGCTAGAACTTTATCCTCCTTATTTTCCCATCTCCCAGGCGATCGCTGAAGTCCTAGTTAACTCATAAACCAACAAATACAGAGCCAGAGTATTTTATCGCATCGACGAGGCTCTGACTCCAGATTTCCCCCCCGACTCCTGACTTGAAAGAGGGTGTAGGGTGTGGGGTGTGGGGTGTAGGGTGTGGGAAGTGGGGAAGTGGGGAGTTTTCTCAGTGAACTGATAACTGATAACTGATAACTGATAACTGACTCCTAACCCCACCAACAAACTTTTTCAGCAAACCCTACTTAATTTCCAGACCAAGACTTTCTCTCGTGCTTCTATCAGATCCATGCCTATTTTTTCTAAAACTCGCTTTGAAGCTATATTATCGGGAGCGCAGCCGGCGGTCACTGTTTGCATACCAGGTTGAGAAAGTGTCCAGTCCATCATTGCTTTTGTCGCCTCGGATGCGTAGCCTTGTCGTCGATATAACGGCGCTACTTGATAGCCAATTTCTACAGCATCTGTGGGTAAACCTGTGACATCAGGAATAATTTTGATCATCACATGACCAATAAGGGTATTTTCTGTTTGATGAATAATTAAACTCCCCCACCCCCACTCATTTTGGAAGGGGAATTGCAGCAAAATATTCGCAATATCAGGGAAAGCTTGAATCAACTCTTGTTCGGCCCAGTCAGCTGCAACTTTTACCCCCAAAATTGTTGCCAATTCATCGATACCTATAATTGCGGCCTTGAGAAGTTCAAGCTTTAAGGGGACTAAATATAATCGTTCCGTCACCAGTTTTTCCAGTGCTTTCATTTGATAAAACTCCTATACCAGTTATCAGTTATCAGTTATCAGTTATCAGTTAGTAGCTTGTTAATCAACTTACCCAGCAAAAACCTGATTCTCTAGTTCTCCTGAGAGGGGGAAGTCTGAATACTCTGTCTCACTTTCAATCTGTTTGTCACCCCATTAGCTATATTCTCACCCATTTTAAGGTTTTTGGGTCTTTATCGTAACGATAATTAAAACCATCTTTGGCAGTAATAATTTTACCTAAACTGGCTCGATTACGAACGCTACTTAAAGAATAATCAGTTAGGGACTGCATTTGTTGATGGGACAAACCTTCGGCTATTTCAGAAACTCCTGCAATTTCCGCATCATGCTCAGTTTTAACCTCAGACAAAGGCTCTATTTTTACCGCCGAAAAATCTTCTGATTTTTTTGACATCATTACCATGTCATTAACTTTTTTGCGCTGATAATCTTCTACAGTTGACAGCTGCCAATGGGAATTTTCTGTTAACTCTAAGACCCATCGATGATAATTAAATAAACTTTCCCGATGACCAACACTAATAAAAGTGGTTTCACTTTCCTGTAATTGCTGATATAAGCTGGCTTCATTGGTCAAATCTAAAGCGCTGGTTGCTTCATCTAAGATAGTAAAAGTGGGTTTAGTGATTAATAGTCGAGCAAAAGCTAGTCTTTGCTGTTCTCCGAGGGATAAAATCTGTTCCCAATTGACTTGTTTATCTAAGGTATTTTTGTCAGTTAATAAATGTTGCAGGTTGACTTTTTTTAAGATGTTTTCTAATTCTTCATCGCTCACCTGCTCATTGGTATGGGGATAAAGTAATTGCTGCCGTAAAGTGCCAAGGATAATATAAGGACGTTGGGGCAAAAATAACATTTTAGCTAAAGGAGGACGCACTAAACGGCCGCTACCTGCTTTCCATAAACCGGCGATTGCTCGTAACAAGGAACTTTTTCCTCGACCACTGGGGCCAATAATCAGTAGGCTTTCTCCCAAAGGGACAGAAACCGATAAATTCTCCACGATTACCTTTTCATAATCGGGAGTTTGTAGGGTAAAATTTTCAAAAGCTAGACGATTATCTTCCAGGGTGGTAATACGACTTAAGTTTTTCGGCTCTTCACTGGCAACTTTTAAGGCATCTGTCAAGGTAGCTAACCGTTCAATATAACTTGAAACTTTACCCGATGTTCCCCATTCAGTAATTAATTGTCCCAAGGCATTAGAAAAAAGGAAACAGCATAAACTCGCTTGACTAATTTCCCCATAATCGATTTCGTTTTTAATAAACATCGGGGTCAAAATAAACATTGAAAATACACTAATCGCTGACTGATAACCTCGATTAAAAAGATTATTAAACCGTTCCCAATTGATCAGTTTTTCCGAGCTTTGAATAACCCGTTCAAAACGGCCTTCAATGATTTTTTCTTCCTGCTCTTCTCCCTGAAAAAAAGCAATGGATTCGGCGTGGTTACGCACATGGGTTAAAGCATAACTATAATCAGCTTTATTATTAAGCTCCGATTGATTAATTTTGTTTAATTCTTGAGTTAGATAAATTGCTATTAAATTTCCTGCGATCGTATAAATTATTAGATAAACCGCAATTTGCCGAGAAATTGTCCAAAGAATAATTGCAAAAGTAATCATTTGTAACCCTTTTTCCACGAAGGTAATTAAAAACCTCAGGGTCATGGTCGTAATTGGTTCAATTTCTTGAGATAATCTTTGATCGGGATTTTTTAAAGCTGAGGTAAAATCGATGTTATAATAAGCGCGATAATTGAGATATTTTTTGACGGTTTGTTTCGTTAACCACTTATACCAATCCAATGCCACTTGACGACGAATAAATTGAGAAAAAGCAAATAACCCCGTTGTTCCTATAATCAACAAACTGGATAACCAAAGCGTATTGAGATATTTAGAAAGGTCTCTATCTTCAATAATAATATCGAGTACATAACGATTCCAGTAGCTACTAAAAGCTTCTACCCCCACCGTTGCCAAGATACTTAAAAGGATCAAAGCTGACATCCCCCAAGAAATGATCACATCTCCAAAGGCGCGTCCATTTAACTCCGTTGGATACCAATAGGGTTGAGCGACAATTTTTAGGCTTTCCCAAAATTGACCAAATAGTGAAAAGGGATTCTTGGCGGACTGGTCGGACACAACAGGGTTTTCCGTTGCTTGTTTAGTAGTATATTGAGGCATCTAGATCCAATTGGCAGTTCTTTTACTGTTCTCTTGACAACTCGCTATCATATTGTAGCGGCCGAATTACCTCTTGTTGTCTTTTGATAACATTTTTATCTAGAAGATGAAAGCCAGCTATGGCCAGAAAGCTCTGACTTGACTAGAACTACTTGACCCACTTTTGTTACTGTGGCAGTCTAGATGCTGTTTACTGATCACTGAAAAACCCCCATCTCTCAATCTCCGTGATCCTCAAAATGATTAGCTAGTAGGAATTTTTGACTGGTATTCAACTCTTGCCAAAGCTGGTTAATTTTCTCGTAAGCTTCCGTGGAGGTCAGCTTTCCCCCACTGTGTAAACCAGCGATAAAAGAGACTCTCAGGGCGAATTCCTGCAAATTAGCGTTAAAAACTAAATTTTGTGGCGTGAATAAACCCCTGTAGCTGGTTTTAGGGTAGAGAAAGTTATCTTTAGAATTGAATTTTTCCATTGTTACCGACCCCCCAGTATAGGATATCTACATTATTATATTATTTAACCTTTTGTTAACTTAAGCTTAACCTAAGAATTTGAACTTGTCTCTAGATTCTTAAGAGAGTAGCTGCTGAACTTGATTAGCTGCCGCTATCCCAGAAGTTAAGGCCGTTTCTAGGGAAGAATTTCTCGATAAATCTCCCCCTTGACACCAATCACCACAGGCAACTAGAGGTAAAGGACTATTAACACTTAAACAGGGTACAGCTAAACCCTGACGGACTAAAGCATAACGCCAACGGTGCAGCTGAGACCAATCGGGGAGAGGCAAAGAAGCACGAGCGAGCAAATCTAGCTTAACTGCTTCTAAATCCTCGCTATCGAGATATTTAACCGCAAAATCGGCACTACTATGCACAACAAAGACATAATCAGGGGATGATTGCCGTTTACTGCTATCAAGTCCTAACCAAGCGATATCGGTGGCGGGAGCAACTGCGGGTAAAGAATCGCCATAACCCGCCATTACCGTTAAACAGGGATCGTAAACGATTGATCGCAATTCTGGCATAGTAGTTATATGAGAGTTTTCTAATAATAACGCCGCTTGCGGGGCGGGAATAGCCAGGACAATCGCCGAAAACTCCCCCCGAATTTGACCGTTATTGTTTAAAACCCATTTTCCTTGACGATTTTCCAGACGAGTAACCAGAAAATCTCGTTCAATTTCTAACCCTTGAGCTAAAAATTTCGCCACGCTATTGATGCCAGAAGGAGCAACATAGCTAGAATCAAACCAAGAAGTAACTATATTCTCTCTCAGAAGATTATCAATTAAAGCCGCCGTTTTTTCCCCCTGAACAGTCAAAAAAGGCAAGCCATGATCCACAGCAATCTCTTGATTAGCTCGATTAACCCGTCGCGTGGCTAAACGACCACCAATGCCTCTAGACTTATCAAATAGCTTAACAGTATAACCTCGATCGCACAACTGACGAGCGCAGGTTAACCCGGCTAAACCCGCACCAATGATCCCAACCTTAATCGAAAAATTTGTCACTAGCCTTCCTAATCCTGTGAACCCTTGAGTTAATATTAGTAGTAATCAGCACTAGCGAAACTGATTTGATTATTGGGGCTGAGGAGGAAAAACCACATTGGACGAACTACGCACAGCTTTGGAGTTAGCCACCGAGGAGGAACTACAGCAAATCACTAACATCCTCTTTTGCCGTCGTTTTAACCCTCTCGATTATCTACGAGCGCCGGACGCAATCGCCGTTCAAAGTCAAGATTGGGATAGTTGGTTAGATAGCGTCGAGGATCGTTTTCGTTACTTGGCTGCCGATGGTGTGACAGTATTAAAAGGTCAAACGGAAAAAGTTAGTTATCGTCAAATTCTAGTTCGTGTCTGTCATTTCCTCAAGGTTCCCTACTCCCAAAAAATGCCGACAACGGAAATTGAAGCGGAAATCTATCTTCACCTCGTTAACAAAGCTTGGAAACGTCTCCCCCCATCGGAACAAAAATCCCTCTCGATTCAAATTCAAAAAGCACTCGCGGATTGCCGCACTCCCCAACCCTTACCGGTTCACCTACAACACAATCCCCTCGATATAGTCCTCAAAGGCAGTAGCGTCATCGCCGTTAATTCTATCCTGAAACCGATTCTGCTCAAACATATCGCCGGGCAGTTCGCTCTTCATTTTGCCCGCTATCAAGGGGCAAAAACTGCCCTAGTCCAGGGTGGGGCAATTGCTAATCAATTAGCCCTACAAACGGCTAAACAGGGCATGACTAGGGCGGCGGCCCGGTACGGAGCCGTCAGAACCGTGTTAAGTTTGGTAGGACCGGCTTTATGGGGTTGGTTTATTGCTGATCTCGGTTGGAAGGCGATCGCCACCGATTACGGCCGGATTATCCCGACTATTTTTGCCCTTGCCCAAATTCGTCTGACCCGTGACGATTGTTGGCAACCTGCATAGCTTGACATCCTCGCCGCCGTAAAACGGACGGCGATTCCCAAACCTCACGATTTAGGTTTCTGCTTCTTTCCCTTGCGGGGTTCCGCACCTGCCTTAACAGATTTACTCTGTTCTGGTCTTATGGTCGCTCTACAGACTGAC
>NZ_JADBUE010000287.1:0-31188 GCF_020245805.1 Microcystis sp. M179S2
TATCGACGAGAACCCATGTTTGTCCCCATTGTGGCTATGTAGAAGATAGAGATATTAACGCCGCTATCAACATTCTCAAAAAGGGACTAAGTACGGTGGGACACACCGAAACTAATACGCTTGGGGAGAGATTCCCTCTGGTTTGGCTGGATACGTCCTGCCAGATTAAGGAAACTCAGTGAACCAAGAATCCCTCGCTTTTAGCGATGGGAGTGTCAAAAAAAATAATATCTCCTGCAAAAATCAAAAATCTTCAGTAGCAGACAAAAGATAAGAGATAAGGGACTTGCGTAGGAATAATATCCCAGCCAGAAAATCGCTCTGTAGAAGAACCAGACCAGCCAGATGGCACATTATCAAAGCGCAAGTCCCTAACACCTCGAAGGCTCTCCCCCTACTTAGGGTGATCAGCAAACCTGATCGATCGGAGGGCGCAAGCATTGCGCCCCTACAGTAACGGATTTTGTCCACAATGTAGGGGCGAACTGCGTTCGCCCAAAAGGTACATTATCAAAGCGCAAGTCCCTAACTATCCTATTCATAAAACCTAAGATTATGTCAAATTTATCCGGGGTTTTAGATATTTTCACCCGATAGCGGCTCGATAACTTACTTTTGCAGGAGATCGCCGATCCTCTTGCCCTATTTTGGTAAAATCAACTATAATGGGGAGAAGTTAATCTTTGCCAAGCTTGAGCAGACTTAAACTAATCCCTTAGTGAGCAAGCAATTGAATCCTATGCTTAAAATTGCCCTTTTTGGAACCAGTGCCGATCCTCCCACTGCCGGTCATCAAGCCATACTAAAATGGTTATCGGAACAGTACGATATTGTTGCAGTTTGGGCCGCCGATAATCCCTTTAAAAATCATCAAACCAGTCTCGAACATCGTCTGAGGATGTTAAATTTGCTCATCCGGGATATTCAACCCCCAAGGGATAATATACAACTGCGACGAGAATTAAGCGATCGACGTAGCTTAATTAGTGTGGAAAAAGCGCAAGCAATTTGGGGAGAACAGGAGGAATATACCCTAGTCATCGGTTCTGATTTAGCTGGACAAATTAGGCACTGGTATCGTAGCCGAGAATTACTAGAAAAAGTCAAAATTCTCGTGATTCCTCGTCCAGGCTATCCTATTAACCAAGATGATATTGAACAACTGCAAACATTAGGGGGTGATTGTCTGATTGCCGATGTCTTTGCTCCGGCTGTATCCTCAACAGATTATCGAGAAAAAGGCGATAAACAGGCTGTTCCCGCACCGATTAAAGATTATATCGAAGGTCAAAAACTTTACGCATGAAACCGCAAAAGACCCTAGCTAATAAATCTCTAGCTGATTTTAAAGTGGGAGTTGATAACGTGATCTTTTCCGTTGATACCCAATTAAATCGGCTGCTAGTGCTTCTGATTAAAAGACGGGAAGAACCCTTTAGTAATTACTGGAGTTTACCCGGGACTTTAGTGAGAAATGGGGAATCACTGGAAACGGCAGCCTATCGAATTTTAGCCGAGAAAATTAGCGTCAATAATCTCTATCTGGAACAGTTATATACTTTTGGCAGTCCAGAGGGAGATACCCCAGCAGCGGCCGCGAGTTTTGCGGTACGTTATCTATCGGTGAGTTACTTCGCTTTAGTGCGGTTTGAAGAAGCAAAATTAATCACTGAACAGGATCATAATATCACTTGGTATATGATTGATAAAGTGCCAGATTTAGCCTTTAATCACGGTCAAATTTTGGAATATGGCTGGCGAAGATTACGCAATAAAGTAGAATATAGTCCCGTCGCTTTTGAGGTTTTACCAGAATTATTTACTTTAAATGATCTTTATCAATTTTATGAGACAATTTTAGGTAAAAATTTTAGTGATTATTCTAACTTCAGAAATCGGCTATTGAAATTAGGATTTCTCAAGGATATGGGTTTAAAAGTCTCTCGTGGTGCCGGTCGTCCGGCTAGTTTATATCGCTTTGATGAAAAAGCTTTTGCTCCCTTTAAAGAGCAACCGTTAGTTTTTGTTTAAATAGGAAAAAATATGAGAATTGCTATCGCTCAATTAAATCCCATTGTTGGAGATATCGAAGGAAATGCTCAAAGAATTTTAGAGGCTGCTCAAACGGCATTTAATCAGGGAGCAGAATTACTTTTAACCCCGGAATTATCCCTCTGTGGTTATCCCCCCAGAGACTTGTTATTAAATCTGGGTTTTGTCGAGAAAATGTCTCGACAATTGCAATTATTGTCCCAACAATTACCAGAAAAATTAGCCGTCTTAGTCGGGTTTGTCGAAAAAAATCCCTCGGCAACGGTCAGGGGAGAAAAGCCGTTATTTAATAGCATAGCTTTGTTAAAAAGTCAAGAGATTAAACAAATTTTTACTAAACGTTTATTGCCTACCTACGATGTTTTTGATGAGGATCGTTACTTTGCTTCCGGGAAAGAAAGTCAATATTTTCAACTAACAGAAAATAATGTAAAAATCGGTGTAACTATCTGTGAAGATGTTTGGAATGATGAACAATTTTGGGGTCAGCGTCAATACGCGGTTAATCCCATCGCCGATTTAGCTAGTTTAGGAGTCGATTTAATCGTTAATCTTTCCGCTTCTCCCTACAGTGTCGGTAAGCAAAAATTGCGAGAATCTTTATTATCCCATAGTGCCACTAGATATAATTTACCGATAGTTTATGTCAATCAAGTGGGAGGTAATGATGATTTAATTTTTGATGGTGACAGCGTGGCTTTTAACAGACAAGGAGAAGTGATTTATCGCGCCCAAGCATTTACTTCTAGCCTAGAATTGATCGAGTTTAATCAAGATTTGTTACCCGCAGTTATTCATCCTTTACCTGTCGATGAAGATGAGGAAATTTATCGAGCTTTAGTCTTAGGAGTGCGAGATTATGTGCAGAAATGCGGTTTTAAACGGGTAATTTTCGGCTTGAGTGGTGGCATTGATTCCAGTTTAGTTGCCGCTATTGCCAGCGACGCATTAGGTAAAGAAAATGTTCTCGCTGTGATGATGCCTTCTCCCTATAGTTCCGACCATTCCATTAGCGATGCAGTGGCTTTAGTTAATAATTTAGGTATCAAAAGTGAGAAGTTAGCAATTCAAGAAATTATGACCGCTTATGATCAACTTTTAGAGCGGCTTTTCGCTGGGACTGATTTCGGTATTGCCGAAGAAAATCTTCAGTCACGCATTCGCGGTAATTTATTAATGGCTCTCTCTAATAAATTCGGTCATTTACTATTATCCACTGGCAATAAATCAGAAATGGCGGTGGGATATTGCACCCTTTACGGTGATATGAATGGTGGTTTAGCAGTGATTGCTGATGTGCCGAAAACCAGGGTTTATTCCCTCTGTCGCTGGTTAAATCGGCACGGGGAAATTATTCCCCTTAATGTGATTAATAAAGCTCCTAGTGCTGAATTAAAACCCAATCAGAAGGATCAAGATTCTTTACCTCCCTACGAGATTTTAGATGCTATTTTAGCACTATTAATCGATCGCCATCAATCCGCCGAACAAATTATCGCCGCCGGCTTTGAGGCAGAAATTGTGCAGAAAGTGATTAAATTAGTTAAAAATGCCGAATTTAAGCGCAAACAAGCCCCCCCGGGACTAAAAATTAGCGATCGCGCTTTTGGCACTGGTTGGCGAATGCCTATCGCTAGTCGCTGGGGTTAGGGGGTTTTTCAGTTATCAGTTATCAGTATTAAATAGCAGTTTTCTACGGGTGTATCTCGTTTTTGTAAATCTACGAAGTTGGGATTTTTAAGGGGAAACTCTCTTTTAAAATTGGGCGTTACTTTCGATTTTATCACTCAATCCAAGCTTTTGGGGGGTTCTACCCCCCAAACCCCCCGTTGGGGGCGTGGCGCCGCCCCCAAACCCCGGAGCGCATTAGTTTTTCGGTGGGATGCTTACACGCGATTGTTCATATTTTTGTACTAATTTAAGAGTCACTGATAATTGCTGATTGTCGGTATTTCTGCAAATGTGAGATGCACCCGTTTGCCACTGTCTTTTCACTGATTACTGATTACTGATTACTGTTTACTGTTCACTGAAAGGGGTATTCGTGAGAGAGGAAGGGTAAAGAGATTAATTCTCCCGTTGCCTCGCCGATTTGTACTTTCAAACCCTCTCCTCCCGCTTTTGTTTTCACATAACCCAAGCCAAAATCCTCCAGCACACTGGTGAGTAAACCGACTTTTTGCGCTTCTAAAATAATCGGGGTATTGCTGGGGACGGGTTGGCTGAGTTTTATGCCCCAAAGTCTTTGTTTTACGCCTTTATAGGTGTTGAGACGGGCGATAGTTTCTTGACCAATATAACAACCCTTATCAAAAACGATCGCTCGCCATAAACCGGCCTCTAAAGGGTTATAATCTTCCGTTAATTCTCGATCGACTGCCGGTCGGCCCTGATGGATTCTCAGGTATTCCCACACCTGTTCATCGGCGGGAGTAACGCCATTTTTAATTAAATTTTCCCAGAGGGGACCGGCTTCGGCGGCGGCAACGATTAAAGTGTATCCGGGTAGGTCTAAGCCGGTGCCGACGGCCAGTCTCAGGGGGGGTTCAGAAAGGAGATAATGACTATGCTGCACCCCCGTTAAAATCTGCTCTGGAATGGCGATTTTTTGCAGGTATTGCCCGCTTTCAGTACCGATTAGGGTGACAATGCCAAAATTATCGGTTAAGTCGCTAATTTCCACCTTATCGAAGGGGAAAATATAGCGATCAATCAATTCCAGTAAAAATTGACGACGTTGGGGAGAAACGAGGATGAGGAGGGAATCATCGCCAGCGTAAACTGTGACAAAATCGAGGGTACGACCGGTAGAGTTGAGGAAAATTGTCTCACAACCCTGACCTGGTTTCAGGCGATCAATCGCGTTACTGGTTTGATTGTGGAGAAAACGCAGTCGATCCTGGCCTTTTAATTCTAATAAACCCCAATCGGAGCGATCGATTAAAATTGTTTGGGATGCTAAACTTTGGGGATCATTGTGGTAATCTTTCAGAAAATTAGCGGCATACTCTGCCTTGATCGTGTCTAAATCTGCTTTCATGGAGGTAAATTAGCGAATAATTGCTTAATAATGCGCTCGGTTTTCGTTTCCAAACTCTGCCAATCAAGTTCACCGGTGGGATCGAGGAGACTGGTATCGATGGTGACGCTCTCTCCTTCATCGGTGGGATAATCGAGAAAACAGACTTGAAAACAAAGTTCCCAAATATTTACAGTAACGGAGCGATCGAGATAAGTCAAACAGAGCAGATAACTGGGATAGGGATCTTGAATTTCTGTATAAGTTCCTTTCCAGAGGGAATTTTCTAACTGTTTACGCAGATTATCCAGCACCCGAATAAATGCCGGCTGCATTAATAATTGTGCCTGTTCCCAAGCGGTAATATCTTTAAATTTTGGATTCATCTTATCAGTTATCAGTTATCAGTTATCAGTAAACAGTAAACTGATAACTGATAACTGATTTAGGCTGTTACGAGGGTTGCTTCCTTAGCTGCCATCATTTTCATCAGGTCTAACATCCGGCAGGAGTAACCCCATTCGTTATCGTACCAAGAGACGACCTTAAAGAAATTGGCATTAAGTTGAATGCCAGCTTTAGCATCAAAGATACTGGAACGGGGGTCAGTGATAAAGTCACTCGATACCACTTCCTCATCGGTATAACCGAGGATACCTTTCATCGGACCTTCGCTGGCGGCTTTCATAGCGGCGCAGATTTCCTCGTAACTGGTGGCTTTTTCGGTTTTAAAGGTTAAATCCACCGCCGAAACGTTGGGAGTTGGCACACGGAAGGCCATACCGGTTAATTTGCCTTTTAGGGAAGGAATAACTAGGGTTACTGCTTTGGCTGCTCCCGTGGAGGAGGGGATAATATTTTGACCGGCGCCGCGACCACCGCGCCAATCTTTTTTCGATGGACCATCCACGGTGGGTTGAGTGGCGGTCATCGAGTGTACCGTGGTCATTAATCCTTCCGCTAGTCCGAAGTTATCGTTAATAACTTTGGTGATCGGGGCTAAACAATTGGTGGTACAACTAGCGTTAGAGACGATCAGATCCTTAGCGGGATCGTACTCATTATCGTTAACGCCTAGTACAATGGTACGAATTTTGTCGGGATCTTTGGTGGGTGCGGAGATAACCACCCGTTTGGCCCCGGCTTCCAGGTGTTTTCCTGCCCCTTCCGCGGTGGTAAATAAACCAGTGGACTCGACCACATAATCGGCCCCAGTTGCACCCCAGGGCAGTTGAGCAGGGTCTTTAATCGAGTAACAGGGGATAAACTTACCATCCACGACGATGCCATCTTCTTTCGCTTCTACCGTACCCTGAAAACGTCCGTGGGTGGAGTCGTATTTGAGCAGATAGGCAATATTATCGGGGGGGACGAGATCATTGATACCAACAAACTCGAAATCAGGATTTTGGATACCCGCCCTAAAAACGAGGCGACCGATACGACCAAATCCGTTGATAGCGACTCTTACTTTTGTCATGAAAAAAACTCCTTTGCAGCTGCGATAAGCTTAGGCACGATCAAGAAACAATAATTTGAGAATTGATTGGCCTCTAGAGAATCACTATATATGCTAATCAGCTTTTGTTGCTCGCTAGATGAAGTATAGAAAGATTTTAAGTTTCAGTGCTTCAAAAGCTATCCTAGTAGTCCTCACCACTGGCATCGAGAAGGCCTAATTAGGCTCTTCCCGACAAACTAGGGTGTAACCCTATAGTATTTTGGGAAAAGCTGACATTAAAAAATAATTAAAATTTTTCTGAGAATTATTGTTACCTAAGTTAAGAAGATATTAATTTTCCTTTAAAAGCGATTTAAAAACGCCGCCCGACTGACATAAATTCCCCTGGCTGGATTGGCAAAATATAGTTTATTTTAATAGTTTTTTACCCTCCGAAAGGTTAGACTCTTGATTACAGTTTGAAAACCGACCGAGGGTTAACCCTCTCGATAATCTGGAGAAATTGTCTATCAACTCTCTTAATCTCATCGTTCATAGATATCGGAGAAATATTCATGGTATCCGCACCAGAAAGACCCTTAACAGAGCAAAATCCCCTTTCTCAAGACGAACTCTACAAAACCCATGCCTATTGGCGCGCTTGTAACTATTTAGCTGTAGGTATGATTTATCTGCGCGATAATCCCCTGCTCAAAGAACATCTTAAACCCGAACACGTTAAGTATCGTTTGCTCGGTCACTGGGGAGCAAGTCCGGCCTTAAGTTTTACCTACGTTCACCTCAACCGTTTAATCAAAAAATACGACCTCGATATGATTTTTATGGCCGGTCCTGGCCATGGGGCGCCGGGGGTACTAGGTCCAGTTTATCTAGAAGGAACCTATTCGGAAATATACCCCGATAAAAGTGAAGACGAGGAAGGATTACAAAAATTCTTTAAACAATTTTCTTTTCCCGGTCACATCGGTAGTCATGTCACCCCCGAAACCCCCGGTTCTATCCATGAGGGCGGCGAACTAGGTTATAGTGTTTCCCATGCCTACGGTTCTGTTTTTGACAATCCCGACCTAATTACGGCCGTGGTGGTGGGTGATGGGGAAGCTGAAACCGGTCCCCTTGCTACCGCATGGCACTCGAATAAATTCCTTAACCCGATTCGCGATGGTGCGGTACTGCCAATTTTAAACTTAAACGGTTATAAAATCGCTAATCCCACCATTCTCTCCCGTATTTCGACGCACGAGTTAGAAAGTCTCTTTGTCGGTTACGGTTACACTCCCTACATCGTCGAATGTAAGGAAGATGAAGACCTCATGCACTGCCATCAAAAAATGGCCGCTACCCTAGAACACTGTATCAATCAGATTCGCTCCTATCAACAGGAAGCTCGCAGCACGGGAGTTGCTAAACGTTACCCCTGGCCGATGATTATCCTCCGGTCTCCCAAGGGTTGGACAGGTCCGAAAAAGGTTGATGGTCATAAAGTAGAAGGATTCTGGCGCGCTCACCAAGTCCCCATGGGTGCCATGCAGGAAAACCCCGAACACTTGAGAAAATTAGAGGAGTGGATGAAAAGCTATAACCCGGAGGAATTATTTGACTATACCACGGGTAAATTTAAGCCAGAATTTAAAGAACTCGCTCCTAGGGGTCATCGTCGCATGAGTGCTAATCCGCACGCTAACGGCGGATTGCTGCGGAAAGACCTAAAAATGCCCGATTTTCGTCAGTATGCCGTAGATGTCACCCACCCGGGCCAGGTGGAAGCGGAAAACACGGGAGTGATGGGGGTATTTTTGCGGGATGTAATGCGAAATAATATGACTAATTTTCGCGTTTTTGGTCCCGATGAAACTGCTTCTAATCGTTTAGCGGCTCTCTATGAAGTGACTAAAAAAGCTTGGTTAGCCGATACCTATCCGGAGGATTTAGATGGTAGCCAATTATCTCCCGATGGTCGGGTGATGGAGATGCTGAGTGAACATACTTTAGTCGGTTGGTTAGAGGGTTATTTATTATCCGGTCGTCACGGTTTATTTCACTCCTACGAGGCTTTTGCTCACGTTATCGATTCCATGTTCAACCAACACGCTAAATGGCTCGATATCTGCAAAAATCATGTACCTTGGCGCGCTTCTGTTTCCTCTTGGAATCTGTTGTTATCCTCGGTGGTTTGGCGGCAGGATCACAATGGTTTTAGTCACCAAGACCCCGGTTTTATCGATTTAGTAACCAATAAAAGTGCCGACGTGGTGCGGGTTTATCTTCCCCCCGATGGTAACTGTTTATTAAGTGTGGCTAATCACTGTCTCAAGAGCAAGGATTACACTAATATTATCGTTGCTGATAAACAGAAACACCTGCAATACTTGACCATTGAAGAAGCAATTAAACACTGCACCAAAGGTATCGGTATTTGGGATTGGGCAAGTAACGATGATGACGGAATCAATCCCGATGAACCGGATGTAATTATGGCTTGCTGTGGGGATATTATCACTAAGGAATCCCTGGCAGCAACGGCAATTCTGCGGGAGGAATTCCCTTACTTAAAAGTTCGCTTTATCAACGTGGTTGATCTGTTTAAATTACAGTCGGAAAGTGAACACCCCCACGGTTTATCAGAACGGGATTTTGATAGTTTATTTACCCCTGATAAGCCAATTATCTTTAATTTCCACGGTTATCCTTGGCTGATTCATAAACTTACCTACCGTCGCAGCAATCAAGAACGTATTCATGTGCGCGGTTACAAAGAAGAAGGGAATATTAATACTCCCCTAGAATTAGCGATTCGTAACCAAGTTGATCGTTTTCATTTAGTAATCGATGTCATTGATCGCGTGCCGAAATTAGGTTCTGCTGCCGGTCATGTGAAGGAACGGATGAAAAATGCTATTATCGATAATCTCGATTATGCTTTTACCAATGGTATCGATAAGGACGAGATTACTAACTGGAAATGGCCCTATTAATTAGGCTAGAAAGTGGTTTAGGTGATGATAATTTATTAGTTTACCGATAAATTTCATCTTCCTATTCCACCTAAATAAAATATTCTTGATTTTCTACAGGGTGAGAGCATCTCAAAAGCTGTTGACAATTGGACAATTTTGTGATCCGCATGGGTATTTCAGGTGATACCAGTCAATCAGAATAGTTACGAAATCTTAACAATTGAGATGGCAAATTCTCCTCAAATTTGGATCATTTCATAATCAAAAGTTCACTTTGTCAAGGATTGTTAAGATGCGCTTGCCCTAAGGTTTTTACCGTTGAAAAGGGTTAATTAGATTTAATTTACTGATCCAATTAAAATCATCAATATTGCGAGTTACAATTGTTAAATTATAAACGAAAGCTGTTCCCGCAATAATGGCATCTCCTAAGGACATCTTTCTGATTTGTTTTAAAGTTACTGCTTGGTTAATTACAGGTTGAGAGATGGGTAAAATTTGAGAAGCATTAAAAAATTCTTCAAAATAGACTTTATCCTGATGAGTTAACCGATGGTAGCCTAAAACTTCCAGATAGGATAAAGCAGATACATAAGGAGAATTTTCTGCAATAAACTCCCGGAGAAACTCATTTTCCAATTGAGCGGCATAGATAATAATATTACTATCTAATAACATGATTTAATCCCGATCAGGAAGAGAGCGATCGCACCGATTTTGTTGTTGCCACTGTTGGGTATCAACATCAGTAAAAGTATTATTGTTAGCAATTTTTTTCAAAGCATTGGCCATTTTTTGACCGTTAGATCGATTTTCACCAATGATATTTTCTTCTAATAAGGTAATATAAACATTAACAGGATATTCGGAGTTGATTTCAGGGGTTTCATCAAGCCATTGAAGGGTATTATTTTTCAAAATTGCTTTAAAGGTTTTTAGCATAGTTTTCTCCGCCGTTAAATGATACAGGATAAATGATTCAGACTAGCCCTAACCCAATTTTAACACAAGACCAACCCAACAAACTCCCCTGAACTCAATCTTTTAAGTTAACGTCTTTGGATCATTTCATAATCAAAAGTTCATTACCAGAGCGAAAAATTACGCAAAATGGTGATAGTCACTTTACCTGTTTTTAAGGCAGGCTAATTTATCGACGATGACTGGGTGAAAATTAATCATTAAATCAATTTATAACAAGCAATCGAGGGTTTTACTATCGCGTTAATGTACCTTAAAAAGGTAGCGATCACTTTATTTTAGCTTTTGGAAATAAAATTAAGATAAAGCGTACTAGAATAGATAATTTCTTCGTTTGAAAAAACGCATTCAATCATCTATTTTAATAAATGTTCTATTTCTTCATCTGTAAAACCAAATTGTCTAAAAATTCGTAAAACATAAGCAGGGGACATTTCTTTTGCACCTATATCAATAGGAACGATTCGACGTTGATTATACAATACTCTACAATATAAACGAGGATCACCTTTTCCTTCTCGATAAAATTGACAGCCTCCTTTTTCAAGAATTTTGATTAGTGCTTTGGGTTTAAGAGAAGGAATATTTTTAGGCATAAACTTTTCTGAGTTCGTAAGTTTCGGGAGTTTCAGAATCTCCCACAGTTAAAAACTCATGAAGTTCGTCTATAGGAATAGGACTGGTATAGATATTGGCTTGATCACGATAAATATCCCCAAAAGATTCAATTGCTTCTTTTAGTTTCTCCATAGCTTTTTCCTGAGTTTCTCCTTGTCCAACTAATCCATTTTCAAGACATAATGAAACCCAATAATCTGCACTTTTTCTCAGAATAACGGTATAAAAGTTCATGGTGATTGTTCTGTTTAAATTTTAATCGGGGATTAGAATTTACTCCAGCTTAATTTTAACACAAGACCAACCCAACAAACTCCCCTGAACTCAATCTTTTAAATTAACGTCTTTGGGTCATTTCATCAATAGACAATAAATAAAGTGCATTATACTTTGTTAATGCACCCGCTCAGAAAAGCGATCGCTTAGGATAATATATGATTATGCAATTACTAAAACGGACTCGGTAGAATTTCGCTAAATCTCTTAATAGCTTGTTTATGTTTTAAAATAAGACTGATTAGATGATGAGTGGTACAATTTCCAATCCTCAGCCCGATGAACTTTGGAGGTTGGCCATACAACAAACTTCGTTGATAAAAATCAGAATCTTTCAAGACAATTATCAATCCATTGATAGGCGCATATTCCCAAATCCTTTGATCGGGAAACCCTTTTAGGCTACAATCTCTAACATGAGCGCTATCGGGAAAATGTGATACCAGTAACAGAGGTAGTTTAGGTGATAAGTTTTCGTCAAATAGCAGTTTCATAGGGAATAACCATTAAACGACGATCCCGCTCGGCGGCAAATGCAAAACTGGCTTGTATATCTTCTAAGGTAAGATCGGGGAAATCATCTAATATTTCTTCAATAGTCATCCCTCCTCCTAGATAATCAAAAATATCTGCTACTGCAATACGAGTATTGACAATGCAAGGTTTGCCACTGCGAATGTCTGGGTTAATCACAATCCGATCTCGATATTTAGCTGCAAAAGACATAGTAATAATTGTTGTTGACTAATGATTATTATAGCTTAATGTTAATTGTACTTTAAGCTTGATAAATCTTAAAACCAAAGCCCTCGACTTTTAGGTTTCAAAAATTCTATTATCAATAAGCTGCATTACACTACCTTAATCCACTCTAAAAGAGCGGCGATCGCACTGATGTGGCCTTACTGGGGAAAAAATGGTATGATAATAACAATTTATTAATATTATTGCCAAGTAATTATGTCATCTTTAGTTATCTCACAACATATTGAAATCACTCCTGGTATCTGTGGCGGAAAACCTCGTATTGCTGGACATCGAATTAAAGTTCAAGATATTGTAATTTGGCATGAAAGAATGGGAATGTCACCAGATGAAATTATTTATCATCATCCTACTATCACCCTAGCAGATGTTTATGCAGCCTTGGTCTATTACCATGACAATCGAGAAGAAATTAGACGACAACTTGAAGCAGGAGAAACTTTTGCTAAACAACTACAAGGCAACAAACCATCTTTAATTGAGAAAATATTAAATTGACGAGCTAAAATCGTTATGAAAAAACTTAGAGTTTATATCGATACATCAGTCATTGGATTCTGTTTAGATGATGAATTTTCCTTAGAGTCCAATCAATTGATGGAAGCCATTAAGCAAGAAAAGTTTATTTTGTTAATGAGTGATATCATTGTTAGCGAATTAATTAATGCCTCCCAAGCGGTTAAAGATATTTTATTATCGATTCCGCAGAGAGTTATTGAAATAGTTAAGATAACACCTGAAGTTTTACAGTTAAGGGATGCTTATATCAATGAAGGAGTTGTTACATCAAAGTCTATTAATGATGCTACTCATGTAGCGGCTGCTACAATAGCTAGAGCGGATGCAATCATATCATGGAATTTTAAACATATTGTGCGCCTAGATAAAATGAAAGGCTATAATCAAATTAATTTACTCAATGGCTACGGGATTTTGACTATTATTTCTCCTTTAGAGGTAACAATTGATGAAGCCAACGACAATTTAAAAAAGTTTTGACTGTTTAGCTTTTAAACAAACCAGTCAAGAAAAAATGGCTGAAGACATGAAAAATCTCAGCTATTCAGATCAGATTGAATATCTTCAAAAAAAGATTAATGAAAGTGATTTAAAGTTATGGTGGGAATCCATCAATAGACAATAAATAAGGCGCATTATACTTTGTTAATGCACCCGAAAAAATAAGCGTGCTGCTACGCAGTGCCTTCAGTATCACACTCAGTCTCCAAAAATGCTCTCAAATATCTCACGCTTGACTCTAAAGTTAATTTCTCTAAGTCTTTGATAAAAACTCTCCAAATTTTCAATTTCTATCTTTCCTTCTTTGAGAAGTTTACGAATAATCGCTAAAGTTCCTTTAACATTTAAGCCTAAGTGTAGTGCTTCTTTTCTTGCTGCAAAGTCATCAAGGATGATATAATCAGTTTGTAATTCTATTCCTAAAGTAATGGCATCAGATTCACCTTTCCCTAAACGTTCATTTAAACTATTTGCTAGAGAGATTAATTTAATATTTAGGATAATTAATTTCTGTTGATTGATCAGCTTATTAAGAGTCTCTGAAGATTGATCTTGTTTGGCATTAATTTTTTGTTGTACGGTTGCAGGCAAATAAAAATTATCATTAGAATCTAGGAATTTTTCTAAAAATTCTAACTGAGACAAAAAGATTAAAGGGGAAGAATTGAAAACAATTTTCATAGATATTACCATTTTTTTTCTCTATCTATGTCTTCTGTAGTAAGATAAGAAAAATCGATTCCCATTAATTCTAAAATTTTCAAGAACATTTCTGTATCCATTTCCATGATTTCTGCGGCTTTATGAAGACTGATGATGCGAGAAACTAAAGCACCCACCACAAAAATAAATTGTTCTTTTTGTTCAATACTATCAAATAATTGTATTTCGGCGGCAATTTCTTGAAAAGTAATCGAAGTATTCATTGTCTTGCTAAGTTTCATCAATTAAGACATATCTAACTTAATTTTAACGCAAAATCAACCCAACAAACTGCCCTTATCTCAATCTTTTAAATTATAGACAACAAATAAGGTGCATTATACTCTGTTAATGCACCCGATCAGAAAAGCGATCGCACTTCATCAATTAACTCCGAGTTCGCCTTTTGAATTCCTCAATTCTTTTCTCTATCACTCTAGGGTTCGGGTTTTCCCAGTCATCTAGAGAATTATAAAGAATTGCTGGAATTAATACTTTTCTCTTTTTGTCAAATTTTATGTTAAGAAATATGTGACTATAGGATCGAGAAAACGGGTTTCTTAAAGAAACCCGTTTTCTTGACTCTGAGTCAAGTTAATCAGGTGGCTGGTAGGAGAAATCAAGGTTTAACCGCACCGAATTTAATTTGATTTTCTCTGATTCATGAATAAACCTGATGAAAAAAAAAAAATAAGCATACTTTATATCCTATTGACGGTAGAAAAAAACGGTCTTAGGATGATGGAAACCATTAATTGATGGTTTGATAGTTTTTAAGCTTAACCCGCACTGCGGGTTAAATAGTTGGGGAGGTTTTGGGGACGGCGAACGGTGTATATTCCAGCAGTAAGCTCAGACGCATTTAAATTTAGATTGTCGATGCTTGAAGCCTTTGGCTGACATCGATTACTCGATCAACTTAAATGTCGAAAAGCTTAACACCATGGTAACACTATGATGAGTTGATGTACTCTAAGGATAGCATATTGAAATATTGAGTCAATGCAAGTTATTTAAATAATAGATGACACATTATGTTTTTAATAAAACATCCAGATCCGAAGCTAAACATTCCTTGGTATTTAACTCAAATTAGTTTTTTGCTGTTGCCTATCAACCCCTTATGGGGAATGTTAGTTATTTGTACAGCGATTATAATAATTTTTAGATTAAAATATAGAGTCATTATTTCTCAATATATTAATTGGGGATTTGCTATCTTAGGTGGCTCATTAATAATGACCAGCCTTTTTGCCTTTGATCGGGTTTCTGCCATCTCTGGATTGATAAATTTTTTCCCTTACTTCATTATTTTTGCTGGACTCAGCCAACTACTTTACTCAGTGAGTACATTAGAACAATTAGCAAGGATAATATACTTTGGTTCAGTTCCTATAACCGTGTTAGGCTTTGGACAAATTTGGTGGGGGTTACAAGGAGAAATACAAAATATATTGATCCCTGGATGGTATTTAAGAGCAATGGGCAATCCTTCTGGTAGGATGTCATCTTTATTTTATCATGCTAATTTTCTAGCAAGTTTTCTAACTATTATTTGGGTGTTGGGACTGGGCTTAATAATTCTAGAGTTAAGAAAATCGAATACTGATAAAAAATTTTTTTATCTTAGTCTGCTTTTGGTGATCAATTCCCTAACATTTATTGCTCTAATTTTAACTCATTCTCGTAATGGTTGGATGACTACATTAGTAACTTGTCTTGCTTTTGCTATTTATTTAGGCTGGCGATGGATTTTGCTAACAGTAGCAATCGTGAGCGGGGCGATTATTATCGCTGCTTTTGGCAATCCTCCAGTAAGAGATTGGTTTAGATTAATTGTTCCAATGTTTATTTGGGCTCGAATAAACGATCAATTTTATCCTAATCGAGATGTAGAAACTCTCCGAATAACTCTGTGGAAATTCTCCTGGCATTTAGCCCTTAAGTCACCTTGGAAAGGATGGGGTTTAGGAAGTTTTAAACATCTCTATCAGCCTCAATCTCAGATAGTAATAGGACATTCACACAACTTAACACTGATGCTTCTGTCTGAAGTGGGGATTCCCTGGACAGTTTTTTTCTATTTTTTAGTTGGCTGGATATTGGCAAAAGGGATTATACTTTTAACCAAAATAAATCTGGATAACTCAGAAGAAAAATTGATTATATTTACTTATTTAACAGCTTTTTTTGCTTCTATATTATTTCATGTCTTTGATGTTACTATTTTTGATGAAAGAGTCAATCTTATATCTTGGTCGATTTTGTCAGCGATTCATGGCTTAACAAATAATAAAAAAAGAAAATATTTTACCTAAACTAAATATTCTTGTAAATGCTCATGAAATTCAGTATTGTTATCACAACATATAATCGCTTACCATTTTTAAAATGGTCATTAGAATCGGCACTCAATCAAACTATAAATTGCGAAATTATTGTTGTAGATGATGCTTCTTCTGATCAAACTGAAGAATATATCAAGCAATTAGGTGAGCGAGTTATATATCATCGCAACTCGATAAATTTAGGACATTCAGAAAGTGTTAATATTGGAGTCAAAATTGCCAAAGGAGAATGGATTAAGCTGATTGATGATGATGATTATATTACGCCTGAATGTATCGAAACTATCAGCAGATATCTCGTTTATTTTCCTGATGCTGTTATTTGCTCTTGTCAGGCAAAAAAAATTGATATAATAGGCAACATTATCGATGATAAACATCAAGTTCAATTTAATAATTTAGCTCTTTGTATTCGGCAAGAAGACATACACTACGGTATGCTTTTGGATATCTGTCCTTTGGGAACACCTGTTCAAGTTGCTTTTCAAAAAAAAGCATTTTTGCGATCGGGAGGCTGGGATAAAGACTTTGACGGTAATTATGATGATATTAACTCATGGATAGAAATTGCCAAGTACGGCGATGCTGTATTTGTCGGTAAGTGTCTATGTTTTAAAAGAGTATGGTCGGGATGTTGCAATAGCAATATATCAATAAAAGAGCGATACAAAAAAAATATTTTAATCAAACAAAAAATTTATGATATGGTACATCCTAAACATCGGAAAAAGTTACCAGAATTGTCAGTTATAGAAGGTTATATTTGCCTGCATTGGCTTTTGATTTATATCAAAAAATTAAACATAAAAATTGTCCTAGAATTGATCCGCTATGATGCAATTAATTGGGATGCTTTAAAATTGATGTTTAAAATAATATGTATAAAAAGATTTAGGCTTTTATTTAAAGAACTTTTACCAGAATTACAGCAAATTGATATTAAATAATGGTACAGCCAATACCCGACTAGATGCCGAAATACTAATGTTTTTTTGTTTGTCTAGGATTTAAGAGATTTCCTGTTGCTTTTCAATAGCACGGGCAATGAGAGGAGCTTTTCTTGCTAATCCCTCTAGGGTGATTTCACCTTGTTCATACATTCTAAACAACGGGAAGCAAACCTCAAATCCAAGCGGGGAAATCTGTTGCGCTTGCGAGGTGTTTCTGAGATTTCGGCAGCTACAGGGGAAACTAACGCCCCAACCGATTATTTAACCTATCTGATCGAGAAGTATTCCGTAATGCGAGTTCTGATTGATACCAATGTCATTCTTGATTTTCTACAAGAACGAGAGCTATTTGTGGAAAACGCAGCAAGATTATTTGAGCGTATTGATGCTGGGGAAATTCAGGGATTTATCGCATCAACGACAATAACTAACATTAGTGGATAGAATGCACAAAATTAGCATTCAGGTCTTGATTCAGCAACGCCTTTGACACTGGCAATGATTTGTCCGATGTCTTGAGGAGTGGCACCTGTTGCCAACAGCGATGGGATAAGCAATTCCAGTGAAACTGACGGATCGCCATTTTCAGCTTTGGCAATCCGAGGTTGACTAGAGCCGATTTTATTGGCCAGTTCACTTTGAGTCATTATCTTCTGCCGCTGACTTTTCAAACTTTTGCTAAGAGCTAGTTTGATTTCAACAAGGATAATCTCTTCGGGCGTTAACTCTAAAAAGTCGGAAACGGTTCCGATTTTCCAGCCTTTTGATGCCAAAAGCCCTTTTTTAGTCTCTTCCATCCTCTTATTCCTGCTGATCAGTATCGTATTTACTCAAGCGTTTCTTACAAACCTCAATTACACTTTTGGGTGTTGCTCTTGTTGTCTTATTAAACACCTCAATAATCAAGATTGCATCTTCATCAATTCGATAAATAATCCTCCAATTTTTATCGATGTCTCTAATGCGTAGCTCATGACAATGATAGCCTACACTTGGCATAGGACGCGAATGTGGCAAACCAAGAGGTTCGCCTTCCTGTAGTTGCCTGAGTAAGACACCTGCTTCGATCCGTGCTTCTAAACTGAAAGGTGGGGTCTTGATCTCACCATGCAGCCAAGCTAAAGGTTTGCTTTGATCAGCCATGATGTATTTATATCATATCTGATGTACTAAAATATGGCAATCGCCTCACTACTATCTAACAATTCAAAGGTGGCGGAGCGACGAAATATGAACAGCTAACCTACTTTGAGCAACTCTCAAACTGATTGGTAACGATTGGATGCAATCAGCGATATTGATAGCGACGTGTGAGATTATTCTTGAGATAATAAATGGCTGGTTATAATTAAATTAACAATGGATTTTAGGTTCGATCCCCCCTTAGTCCCCCCTTAATAAGGGGGGCATCTGATAATTTTTAACGTCTACCTAATTATAAGGCCGATGTCTGATAACTGTTAACTGAGCGCTGAATTTAACTTCTTAAAGAAACTTGGAACTGTTTAACTAAAGCTTCTCGCACTTTTGTCATTAAGGGTTCCACATCTTCATCGGTTAAAGTTCGATCGCTGGCACGATAGACTAAACTAAAGGCCAAACTACAATGATTTTCTGGTACATTCTGCCCCTGATAGCGATCGAATAATTCGACTTTTTCTAAGAGATTACCCCCAGCATTTTTGATAGTTTTTGTCAATCTATCTACGGGTATATCTGTGGAAACAAAGAAGGCGATATCTCGTGCCGCCCCCGGATAGGTAGAATAGACCTGTAAACGTGGGGTAATTTTGGCACTATCGCTAAGAGTTGCTAACAGGATCGGGAACTGGATTTCAAAGGCATAAACTGCCTCAATTAATCCCTTTTGCTGACGCAATTGCGGGTGTAGTTGACCAAAAATTCCTAAGGGTTGTTTACCAATCCCTAAAGATGCTGTTCGTCCGGGATGAAAACGCGCATCTTCGGCATATTTTTCGTAGCTTACTGTCAGCGAAAGGCGATCGAATACTGCTTCTAAAATCCCTTTTGCTTCGTACCAAGTCATGGCCACCTCTTTACCCGATCGCAGCCAACGTCCAGCAGGGAAGAAATCACCGCCAAAAATACCGGCAATTGCATCGTATTCCTTGATATTATCCGATTCTAAGCGGAAAACTCGCCCGATCTCGAAGCCATTTAAGGCCCCGTTACCCTGAGACTGATTATACTCAAACGCTTCGATTAAACCGTCGAGGAGATTAGTCCGCAAAGCAGAATACTCGACAAAAAGGGGATTAGCGAGGACAACTTCCGCTAATTCCGGTTTAACGAGGGAATACTGGACTAATTCCGTCAAACCGACTGCTCGAAAAGCTTCCCGCAGCCGACGCTGTATAGTTTCCTCAAAGGATAATCCTCCGGCTGCGGTTTTTGCCGGCAAAGTATCGACAAAGCGATCATATCCGTACAGTCGCGCCACTTCTTCAATTAAGTCAATTTCTCGTTCTAAATCCCGATAACGGTAGTCTGGCACTGTTACAGTCCACAGAACAGGATTTTTCGAGGTTAACTGCAATTCACAGCCTAAATTGCCTAAAATCCGTTCCACATCTTCGGCGAGAATTTCACCGATCGCACCATTATCTAGGGTAACTTGACCCAGTAGCTGCTGCAAACGTTGTAAACGCAATTCGATCGAACCCCTGGACCGTTCGGCGCGATAATCAGCTTTAACCTGACTGCTGACAGTTCCCCCAGCTAACTCTAGAATCAAATCGATCGCCCTTTGACAAGCATATTCCAAAGCGGCGGGATTAACACCGCGTTCATAGCGTCCGGAAGATTCGCTGCGTAAACCCTGCGCTTTCGAGGAACGACGGATAGCGATCGGATCGAATAAAGCCGACTCTAGCACAAGATTAACGGTTTCCTCGTTAACTTCCGTATCTTGACCTCCCATCACTCCCGCTAAAGCTACCGGCTTATTATTGGCAGTAATTAATAAATTAAGCTCTTTTAAGCTTCTTTCCTGACCATCAAGGCTAATAATTTTTTCCCCTTCCTCGGCAAAACGGACCCCAATAGTAACGGATTTACCTCCGGCAAAACTTTGTAAACGATCGCGATCGAAAGCGTGTAAGGGTTGTCCCCACTCCAAAAGTACATAATTAGTAATATCGACCACATTATTGATCGATCGCAGTCCGGCTGCCTGTAAACGCTGTTGCAACCATAGCGGAGATGGGCCAATTTTTACCCCCTCGATCACCGTACCAATATAAGCAGGACAAGCTTTATTTTCTGATATTTCCAGCGTTAAATCTTTTTTAGGGGAAAATTCCTGTAATTTGACTTTTGGTAGGCTTAATTCTCCTCCTGTCAAAGCCGCTACTTCTCGCGCGACTCCGATCATACTCAAAGCATCGGCACGGTTAGCGGTGGGAGAAATATCTAAAATCACCTCATCGAGTCCTAAAAGGGGACGAACATCTGTACCTAAAGGGAGATTTTCCTGGCTAAAAATGTGGATTCCTTCAGAATCTTTAGTTAATCCTAATTCCGCGAGGGAACAGATCATCCCTTCCGATTTTACCCCGCGCAATTTAGCCGGTTTAATCGTTAAATTGATTTTTGGTAAATGAGTTCCCAAAGTAGCCACGGGAACTAGAATATCAGCCCTAGCATTGGGCGCACCACAGACAATTGTACTAGGGTTGTCCTGACCGATATCCACCTGACAGACACTTAGTTTATCTGCATTGGGATGGGGTTGGCGATCGATAATTTTACCAATAACCACACCCTTTGCCCATTCTCGGCGATCCTCGATCTCTTCCACTTCTATTCCCGCAATTGTCAATAATTCGGCTAATTCTTGGGGAGATTGGGCGACTTTGACTAATTCTCGTAACCAGTTGATCGAAATCCGCATCGTTAATTCTTGCTTGCCGTTGGTTCTTAACTATTGTAAACCGTGGGTAGTCAATGATTTAGAGATTAGGGCCGATCGGCTGTTAGAATATTAGGGGCAAGATGGAAGGACTGTGTAAATAACCGCTCATTTTCCTTGGCCAAGGGTGATATTATCTTGGAACAGATTACCGATAATTTGGGGAGATAATCAGTAGTTAGCTATCTATATCAAAAAGGATTATTGATGCCACCCGATCAAATAGAAAACCTCCTCAAGGGAATTTTGAGACAATACCAAAGTTCTTTTAGTGACAAAATCTATGGAGAAGAAAATGATGATTATGATCCGCTTATGAGGGTATTTGGAATTACTCCTAGTTTAAAAAGGGAAAATCGTCAGTATTGGGGCAGGGAACTAGGAATGTGTTGGCAACGTCTGGTGACAGAAGTTTTTAAGGCTAATTGTTTAGATTATCAACCGGCTTTAAAGATTGCAGATGATCAACCTTGTGACTGCATTTTAGGTAGAGATGCCATTGATACTAAATATAGAATTGGTTCGGGAGATTCTGGCACACTTAAAAAGTTTAAACAGTATGGAAAACTATTACAGGAAAGAGGACTTAGACCTATTTTACTGATTGTGCGAGAGGATAACTTACCAGCAGCGATTAAAGCTTGTCATCTGGGTGGCTGGATCGTTTTGCAGAGCCAACAAAGTTTTGATTATATACTTGATCGCAGTGGGTTCGATTTGCTGAAAGCTTTTGATAAATTTTCTGAAACACAGGAGTTTTATATTGCCCGATGAATATCTCAAAAAGATGGCAACTTCTGCACGGTGATTGTAGCCAACTTCTCACTTTACTAGAAGAATCTAGTATATCTTGTGTGATCACAGATCCACCCTATAATTATGAGTTCATTGGCAGAAATTGGGATCATGATGAAATCCAAAGACGCAGAGAACGCATTCAAAACAGTTCCACACTGGTAAAAAATATTCCCTATGGAAGTGGGTTAGCTGGTGGGGTTCGCAATGAGCGTTGGTATCAACGCAATCGCGAAAATGTGGTCAATTATATTGAATGGGCAACAGATTGGTCAAAGGAACTAATGCGTGTTTGTAAAAGGGGGGCTGTTGTCGCTGTTTTTAGTAGCACAAGAACACTAGCTCATATTCAGATTGCTCTTGAAAATGCCGGTTTTTATGCTAGAGATGTGCTGGTTTATAGACGACATTCAGGCATTCCCAAAGGATTAAATATTGAGAAAAAACTTGACAAAATTGGTGATACTAATGCCAAACAATGGCAAGGTTGGCATACTTGCCTGAGAAATGAATGGGAAGCTATAGTTATTGTGCAGAAGCCTCTAAAAAACAATTATATTGAAACTATACAAATGACTGGATTAGGTCCCTTCAAAGCTATACTAAGTGACGGCTCTTTTCAATCCAATATTTTAGAGGGCTTTTCTAAAGGACGGGATGAAAATTTTGATGAGCATTGTACGATTAAACCTTTATCATTGATTAGAAAACTGCTCGAGTTATTTCTACCACAGGATAACAGTCATATAGTTCTAGATCCTTTTGCTGGAACGGGTACAACTTTAATTGCCGCTCTAGAATTAGGTTATCAGACTATTGGTATTGAAATTGAAGATCAGTATATTAATATCATTCAACAACGTTTGGGGGAATATTTTGGCAAGATCGGCCAGGAATTTGAGGTATTTGATTAGTCAATCAAAAAGTTAACAATAACAACCGCTACGGTAGAAAATCGGCTCGACAATAAATCCCTCGGAGAATTAAGGATAGTTAGTCAAGCTGAGGACATAATTAGTAATATCGACCAGATTATTGAGCGATCGCAATCTGGCAGCCTGTAAACGCTGTTGCAACCATAGCGGAGATGGGCGAATTTTTACCCCCTCGATCACCGTACCAATATAAGCAGGACAAGCTTTATTTTCTGATATTTCCAGAGATAAATCTTTTTTAGGGGAAAATTCCCGTAATTTCACTTTTGGTAGGCTTAATCCTCCCCCCAGTTGATCGAAATCCCCATCGTTAATTCTTGCTTGCCGTTGGTTCTTAACTATTGTAAACCGTGGGTAGTCAATGATTTAGAAATTAGGGACGATCGGCTGTTAAAATATTAAGGGGAGGATAGAAGAACTGTGTAAATAACCGACCATTTTCCTTGGCCAGGGCTATTTATCTAATCTTAGTTAAGTTATCGTTACAGTTTTGTCTCTAGATAATTATACTATCTATTCATCTTTCTAAAATCGTCAGATTTTCGCTTTCTTGTCAATAGCTATCTATATGAAAGTTCAGTCAGTTAACTTAAAATATTTTAAGAGATTTCGTAATTCTGGAGAACTATTTGATTTTACAGATGCCGAAACAGGTTTAGCACGAGACCTAATTGTTTTAATAGGGATGAATGGCTCTGGTAAGACCAGTATTTTACAAGCAATTGCCGCAACTTTAGGAGAAGCTACTGGACGATTAAAAAATCTTTCTGATCTAGATTGGCCTGGCTTTAGTTATGAACTTTTAGGAAGAAGTTGGGGTCAATTTTCGCCAGAAGTCACTCTCAAAGTCCAATTTTCCTCTCCAGAAATTCAAGCAGTTCAAGACTTCTATAGTCAACTTCAAGAACTAGGGAGAGAATTAACACCTCCCAGCGATAAAGATATTGTAACTCTTAAATGGCGAAATAATCGGGTGCAAGCAGCAAGTGCCTCAGAATTATTTCAATTCAAGGGTAGGGAATACGCCAAACAACTGTCCCGAACGTTGGGTTTTAGAGTTTTTGAAAAAGTGGGGACTATTCTTTGGTACACAGAACAAAGAACATCTAGCAGTTTAACACCAGAAAATACCGATAAAATTGAATTTACCGATGATATGTTACGAGATCAGTTAGCAACACGATGGCAGTTTCATCAAAAAAATATCAGTGGTCAAATCCCACAAATGCGCTCCGGTCAGAAAGATTTATATGCAGAACTTGAACGCAATTACAAAGCTATTTTTATCGAGCGTAGTTTTGAAGGTTCTGTCCCAAGAGAGGGTGTAGATGACTTTTTCAGCAAACCTTGGTTTTATCTCTACGATGGCAAAAATCAATATGAAATTTCTGAGATGTCTGGAGGTGAACGTTCTATTTTCCCCATCCTATTAGACTTTGCTAATTGGAATATCCATAATTCTGTTATTTTAATCGATGAAATCGAGTTACACTTGCACCCACCAATGCAGCAGGCATTATTAAGAGCCTTACCCAAGTTAGGTAAAAATAATCAGTTCATCATTACAACTCACTCCGATTATGTAGAACAGCTAGTACCTGAAGATTGTATTATTCGCCTAGAGGTGTAATTGTGACTGTTGTTAGCGGTGGCAGAACAATTTTTTGTGAAGGCAAGTCGGATAGCTTAGATTATCGATTGATAAACAAAATAGTTGCCGATATATCGGGAGATAGATGTACAATTATTCCCGCCGGAGGTAAGTTTACATTTTCAAGCTTTGTCCAAGGCTACTTCTCTCGTAACGAGATGAGTAATCAGAGATATATAGTCTTTCGTGATCGAGATTTTGATGCAATCAACTTCCGACATTCAATTGCTTAAACTGGAGACTAGATTAGGTAATAACTTTACTTATTTAACCTATCGATCCTGTATCGAAAATTATCTTTTAGATGCAGAATTAATATCTAGTTATTGGACGGAAAAATACCAAGAAAAAGTGGACAATCCTAGCTCTAAATGGGGACATGGAAAGCCTCCAGATCAACAGACTATATGGAAATGGATTGAAACTAGCGCTAGGACTATACTATCTTATCAAGCAGTACGCTGGGCTTTAAGTGATTTATTGAGAAAGAGCCAAGCACGGGAACAATTAAAAACAACTTGGACAGGTAGTAGTGGTGAATTACCTGAATCCTTAGCACTGAAACAATGCCAAGAGCAAGCAGTCAATTTAATCAATCAATTTAGACAAGCATTAGAATCAGTTACAGTAGAAGCCTTTCAAACAAGTCTTAATAGCTATCAAAACCAGTTTGAGCAAGAGGATTTTTGGCAAAAAAAACAATACCTAATTTGGTTTCATGGTAAGGATATTCAAAAACAAATGCAGCGACAAGAACCTAACTACATTTCACTACGTCACTTTTATAATTGGGCAATCAATCAGCTTGATATTAATCAACATCTAGAGCTTAAAGAGTTGCAAACAAAAATAGAGCAACTGTGATATTTTTATTTTAGGGGCTTTGGTGATAGCAGTTATCTTAATGGTGAGGTACGAAGTTTTCGTTTTGGGGAGTCTCTGAGTCGGTCGTCGATATTTTTGCCGTTTTTAAACCCTCAAAAATTAATTATGCCAGAGGTTTAATGAACATACCTCATGACATTGGTAAACTTTATATCTTAAAATGCACACAGACAGAACACTTCTGGGAAAATTATCCCCATCTCCCCTAAAAACAAGCTATCCTAAAGATTGCTATCTAGTTCCGATTCTATCCGTGCCTTACTATTCCCAATATCCCGACGCTTTTACTCCCAGTTATCTGAGCGAACTACAAGGACAGATTCTCGCTTGTCCCCACTTCACAGTTAACAATTTAAATCGAGATTTCGTTAAAACCAAAGGCTTTTCTATCGCTTTTCGACGCACACAAATCAGCGAAGTCGAACGAATTTTTCCCTATTTTAAACCCTATCTCGATCGCAGTTTACAAGCTGAATGCAACGCTTTTTATCTTAACCCCTTACTCCTACAAACCGGTTCACGGGTAGATCCCCATATCGATCGCTCCCTGCGCTCCTATTGTAAAACGATCGCTCCCCCGCTCCTAGTTAGCGTCCTTTATGTGCAGGTTCCTAGAGATATTCAAGGGGGGGAACTGGTACTAGCAAACCGTCATCGTTCCGTGGCCCAGATTCGTCCTTGTGCTAACACCCTGATCCTCTTTCAAGGAGATCTCACCCATTCAGTTAATCCCGTTAGCTGTTCTGGTATTCGTCTCAGTCTTGTCTGCGAACAATATCGTTTAGATGCCGAAGAATTGCGAGAGATTCCCGAAATGCAGATAGAATCGCGAACCATAAAACCAGAAAAGAAAAAAAAGAAAGATCGGGTCGTTGCCCTACAATAAAAGGACATTTTTGTAAAGATATTCTAGATGGTGATGCGCGAACCGATCGTCGAATTAAGGGGAGTAACTAAAGCTTTCGGCAAGAAAGTAATCTTAAATAACGTCGATCTGAAAGTGTACGAAGGGGAAGCGATCGGCGTGATCGGTCCATCGGGGACGGGAAAATCGACCATTTTGCGCTTAGTCGCCGGATTACTGGCCCCCGATCGGGGAGAAGTGTACATCTACGGCACAAAACGGCAGAGAACCGTAGAACAGGGGGAAGATCCCCTCGGTGTTGGTCTAGTTTTCCAACAATCGGCCCTTTTTGACTCCCTCACCGTCGGGGAAAATGTCGGTTTTGCTCTCTATCGCCACTCAAAGCTAAAACGAGCCGAAATCCGCGATTTAGTGGAAGAAAAACTGGATTTAGTGGGAATGTCCGGTTCCTACGACCTCTATCCCTCTGAAATATCCGGAGGGATGCGAAAACGCGTCAGTTTAGCCCGGGCAATTATCAGCGATCCCTCGATCGCCGCCGATCGATCGAACATTCTCCTTTACGATGAACCCACTGCCGGACTGGATCCCGTCGCTTCTACCCGCATCCAGACGGTAATTATGGAACTTCTCAAGCTAAAAAAAGCCTGTGGGGCCCATCTGATTGTCACCCACGTCCACAGCACCATCGAAAATACCACCGATCGCATCGTTTTTCTCTATAAAGGTCAATTTCAATGGGTTGGACCGACTCAAGAGGCTTATCACTCGGAAATCCCCGTACTCAAGCAATTTTTTACCGGCAGTATCGACGGACCAATTCAGTGATCAGTGATCACTGATCACTGAAATCCCCCGATTTCTCCTGTAAGATACTGTGTAGAGATGAGGAGTAATTATTTATGGAAGCTGGCGGTTCACAACGGGGGATTTCCCCAACTCTGCGGCAAAGTGGTATCGGTTTAATGTTACTGACATCGGGGGGAATATTAATCTGGTTTATCGCTTGGTTAAGTAATTTTAGCTTCGGGGGACGCAGTTATCGAGCCACCTTTCTTTTTCCTAATGTGGGTGGCATGATGGTGGGAACCCGCGTCGGTTATCGGGGAGTGAGAATCGGGCAAGTGACGGCAATTACCCCAGAACCGGAGGGAGTCGCCGTAGAAGTGGAGATTTCGCCGGCAGATCGCCTAATTCCCAGTAATTCCCTCATCGAAGCCATTCAATCCGGTTTAGTCGGTGAAACCACGATCGATATTACTCCCCTGCAAGCTTTACCCGTCGGTGGTGTTAAAGAACCCCCTTTGAGTCCTAACTGTAATGGGGAGGTGATTATCTGTAACGGTTCCCGTTTACAAGGGCAATCGGCGCTAAATGTCAATACCCTGATCAGATCTTTACTGAGAATTTCTAATCTAGTTAGCGATCCCGATATGGTGGCCGGATTTCGTTCTTTTACCCAACGCGCTGCCAATGCCTTGGGGGGACTCGATCGCTTTAGTGGTGAGGCAACCACTGCTTTAAGCGAGGTACGTCGCAGCGGTACTCTAGGTAAAGTTAATTCGGGGATGAGATCTCTAGAATCCTTACCCCAAGTATCCGGTTCCCTCGATCGCCTTTCTAGTGATCTTTCCGGTGTCGGGGGATTGAGTCAGGAAGCGACTACTTTACTGAGAAGTTTACAGGGAAGTGGCGGCCTGAGAAATTTAGACGCTACCCTAGTAGAGGCCCGAAAAACGCTGCTTTTGGTGGGACAAACCACCGAAGAACTGCGGGTTTTTTTGGCAGCTAATCAAAATCGTTTAATTGCTACTCTCGATAGTATCAAAACTACTAGCGATCGCCTACAAACTACTCTCGCTGCTTTGGATCCGATCCTGACGCAAGTGCAGAAAAGCCAAATCATCGAGAATTTAAACACTATTTCGGCAAATGCTGTTAAATTAAGTGAAAATTTGGGAAATTTTACCGCTTATCTCTCCGATCCTGCCACTGTTGTCACCCTACAGCAACTCCTCGACTCCTCTCGTGCTGCTTTTGCCAATCTTCAGAAAATCACCTCCGATGTGGATGAAATTACCGGTAATCCGCAACTGCGACAGGAAATTATCCGTTTAATCCAGGGTTTAAGTCGTTTGGTTTCTTCTAGCGAACAACTACAGCAGGAATTCGCCCAAGGTCAAGCAATGACAAGAATGGCCGCCCAAATTGCGACAATAGCCCCAAATCCCCCCGCTAATACCCCAGAAAAAGACGCTAAAAAACCTGAATCTGAGTAGCAGAATTTGGGGTTAGGGGTTGGGAAAAAAAAGTCCGAGCATTTGTACTAAATTGTTTCAAGACCCTGCTAGTGTGCCTAATTTTTTGTCATAGCTAAATGAGGAATTTCTTCACCATGTTGACGATAACTTTCTTTAACGCCTTCCCAAGCTACAATTAATTCATTGAGTGCTGTTTGGGGGCTATCAGCAAAAGCGGAAACGCTAGGCATTTCTACTAAGTATGCTATCCAATCTCTCTCCTCATCTTGGAAGATATTAATGCTAAAACCGTTAAAATCCTCGGTGGTTGGATTCATTTTCTTCCTCCTGTATTTTTAAAAATTGTTTAACTTGATAAGCTTTCGCTTCACCGTTTTTTGTCGGTTGAATAGATAGACGGACTCTCTTGGATGAATACCAAATGTGATGACTTCCTGTTTGATGGTCAAAAGTCCAACCACAAAGATTAAGCAAACTCTCAAATTCGCTAAAACGTAATCCTTGAGGTGAGTTTTTGGCCTTTTCTAGCAGTCTTTCTTTTTTTCCCATCGATCGATCACAACGAACTCAATCTATTTTAGCTTAAAGTTAAAAGAAGGAGATCGCATTTATACATTAGAGATAGAATGCAATTCGCCCATACAATCGCCGAAAATCGCTTAATTTTGCTAATTTTTGAGTCATAATTAAAAACTCCATTTTTAGATAAACAACCATAGCCTAGCACAGAAAAGCTTAAAATAAATGAAAAAATGATTAATTTTTTGTTCAAGATGGTCTTAAATGAGCTTTGGGATAGAGAGACTTGTGGCAAGATATAATTAAGGGGTATTTGGGGAAGAAATTGGATTATGGAAGAACTTTTAGAATTAAAAGCTTTGCTCTTAAAAGGTGATATTAAAGGTTCACTGGCGATTGTAGAAGACCTTGAAGATATGAGCAAAAATGGGATTATTAGCACCATTCGTAGTTATGCTGTTATCTTATTACTTCATTTAATTAAACAACAGGCAGAAAACCGAACCACTCGTTCTTGGGATGTCTCCATTCGCAATAGTGTTAGAGAAATTCAACGCCACAATAAACGCCGAAAAGCAGCAGGATATTATTTAAGTGATCAGGAATTAACAGACACTTTAAACGATGCTTATCTTAATGCTTTGGATGCCGCTTCTTTAGAAGTCGAATCAGGTCGGTATCAATCGGAGCAAATAGAAGCTATAATTGACAAAAATAAACTGATTAGCACTGCTTTTCTTCTGATCAAAAACGTCTCTCCCTAGGAAGATTATGACCAACTCAATCTCTAAAGAACAAGCCCAAGAAATGTTACGTTGGTTAAACAAAAATCGTGACACCGTGATTGATTTATATAAAAATCAATACATTGCTTATAATGAAAAAGGAGTGATTGCTCACGGTGAAAATTTACAGAATGTTCTAGAAGAAGCCAACACAACCAATCAAGAATTTGTCATTTATCTTGTTCCTCGTTGTCGTTATTCTATTCAAATTTTACCCATTCAAGTTTAAAGTAGTTTAAGTTGATTTTGACAACGGCAAAATTCTATGAAAATAACCCTTTATCAACCGACGTTATCGTTATTATTGCTGCTGTTGCTATCCGGTGGTTGTGCAGTCAATCGGGAAAAAGGGAAAACCATCACTCCGCAAGCGTCTCCCCTAGCAGAAATCGTTCCTTGGCAGATGGTCGAACGGGTTACTATTTTAAAAGCCGATCAGGATCCCATCTATGCTTTGGCCATTAGTCCCGATAACTCCTTGCTGCTAAGTGGTAGTTTTGACGGCACGGTTAGGGAATGGGACCTAAAAACCCAAAAACCTCTCAGGACTTGGCAACTAGGTGATACCGTTAACGCTATCCAATTTAGTCCCGATGGTGAGACTTTCGTAACTGCCGATGCGGGGGGAAAAGTGCAACGCTGGAATACGCGCACCGGAAAATTAGAAATGACCTATCCTGGCCATGCTTTTCTCGTTACTGATGCCGCTATTTCTCCCGATGGCAAAATTTTGGCCACGGGTAGCTGGGATCGTACAGTCAAACTCTGGGATTTTCAGACGGGTACACTGTTAAAAACCCTGCGCGGTCATAATCATCCGATTCAGGCGATCGCATTTAGTCCCGATGGTAAAGGAATTGTTAGCGCCGATTACGATGGCTTCGTTAAACTGTGGAAAGTGAGTACCGGTCGCTTTATTCGTGCCTATGCGGGTAATTTATTCCCCGTTTATCGGGTGCTTTTTTCCAAGGATGGTAATACCGCCGGTACTGCTAGTCAAGACGGTTCGATCCGCGGTTGGCAAGTGAAAAGCGGCATCGGCACCACTACTATTCTCGCCCATAACGACGCTGTAACCGATATGGCCCTGCTCGATGGGGGTAAAGTTTTAGCCAGCACCTCCGGGGATGGAACTGTCAAATTTTGGGATGTTAATACCCGTCGGCGCTTGAATACCCTGAAGGGAAACGTCATCCTAAGAATGGTTGCCAGTCATGATGGTCGTTGGTTAGTCACTGGAGATCAAGACGGTGCGATCGCACTGTGGCGAGGAATCTAATTGACTATAATTAAGACTAGAGTGTTTTCTAGGGCGAAATATAGCCATGGCAGCAGTGATTTTAAACTTAGATACAGTCAATCTCAGCGATGAGCAGTTTTACTGTCTCTGTCAAGTTAACCCAGATTGGCA